>DATBIZ010000108.1:0-17820 GCA_036556645.1 Vicinamibacteria bacterium
GCGCGACCGCCGACAGGGCCAGCAGCGACCCGACCGAGAGGTCGATGCCGCCGCTGACGATCACGGGCGTGAGCGCGAGCGCCAGCAGGCCGACCGGCGCCGCGGCGCGCAGCAGCTCGAACAGGTTGTCTAGGCTCAGGAAGTTCGTGCCGGCCAGGCCGAAGACGGCGATCTCCGCCGCGAGCAGCGCGGCCAGCACCGCCTCCTGCGAGGTCGCGCCCCAGGGCCGCGCGCCCCCACGCTCACCCCGCACGCGCGCCCTCCGGCACCACGTCCACCGGCCGCGCCACCACGCGTCCCTCGAACGCGTCGCTGGCCACCGCGGCCAGGATGATCGCGCCCTGCAGCGCGCGCTCCCAGTAGGCGTGGCTGCCCAGGAACGTCAGCGCGGGCCCGAGCGTGCCGAGCAGCGCCACGCCCAGCAGCGTGCCCGGCGCGGTGCCGCGCCCCCCGGTGATCGCGGTGCCGCCCACCACGACCGCGGCGATCACCTTCAGCTCGAGCCCGATGCCCGCGCTCGACTGCACGTCGATGAACTGCACCGCGGTGAGCAGGGCGGCCAGCGCGCCGAGCCCGCCCAGGGCCACGAAGCCGAGGGCCACGGTGGCCCGCGCGGGGACGCCGAGCAGCCGCGCCGCCTCCGCATCGGAGCCGGTCGCGTAGACGGCCCGGCCCGCGCGCAGGTGGACGAGCGCCCAGGCGATCGCCGCGAACACGGCCAGCGAGAGCGCCACGATCAGGGCGCGTCCGGCCGCCTGCCCCAGCCCGAACCATTGGAAGTTCGGCGGCAGGTCCTCGACCCACGCCCCTTCGGTCGCCCAGCGGAGGCCTTCGCGCAGCGTGACCATGGTGGCCAGCGTGGCCACGATCGACGGCAGCCCGAGCACGGCCACGAGCAGCGCGTTGAGCCCGCCCATGGCCATCCCGGCCGCCACCGTGCCCAGGGCGACGACCGGCATGGGCCAGCCGGCCTTGGCCATCAGCCCCGCCAGCACGCCGCAGATCGCGAACTGGGAGCCGACCGAGACGTCCACGTGCCGGGTGAGGACGACCAGGGTCATGCCGGTGGCGGTGAGCAGGAGCGGCGCGTTGGCCACGGCGATGTCGCGCCAGTTGCCGGCCCGGTGGAACGAGGGCGCGAAGACGGCCAGCGCCAGGAGCAGCAGCGCGTACACGGAGGCCACCGCCCATTCGCGGCGGTGGCGGGCGAGCGTGTCAGCGCGCAGCGGCGGCCTCCACGTCCGGCGCGCCGTGGCCGAGCGCGTGCGTCATGACCGCCTCGGGCGTGGCCCGCTCGCGCGGCAGGATGGCGGCCAGCCGGGCGTCGTGCATCACGGCCACCCGGTCGCTCATCCCGAGCACCTCGGGCAGGTCGGACGAGATCATGAGGAGGGCCAGCCCCTGCCCGGCCAGCTCGCCGACCAGCCGGTGGATCTCCGCCTTCGCCCCGACGTCGATCCCCTGGGTCGGCTCGTCGAGGATCAGGATGGACGGCCGCGTGGCCAGCCAGCGGCCCAGCGCCACCTTCTGCTGGTTGCCGCCGGAGAGCGTGCTCACGGGCACCTCCACGGACGGCGCGCGCACCCCGAGCCGGGCGGACATCTGCTCCGCGCGCCGCCGCTCCTCCGCGCGGTCGAGCAGGCCCAGGCGGGACAGCTCGCGCAGGATCGCCAGCGTGAGGTTCGCGGCGATCGGCAGCTCGCCGACCACGCCGTGGCGCTTGCGGTCCTCGGGGACGTAGGCGAGCCCGAGCGCCACCGCGCGCTCGGGACCCGGGATGGTCACGGCCTGGCCGCGCACGCGCAGCTCGCCCCCGTCGGCCGGGGTCAACCCGAACAGCGTCCTCGCCAGCTCGGTGCGGCCGGAGCCCACGAGGCCGGCGAGCCCCAGCACCTCGCCGGCGTGGAGGGTGAACGTCGCCTCCCGCAGCCCTCCGGCGCGGGAGCGCAGCCCGCGCACCTCGAGCACCGCGTCGCCGGGCACCCGGGCGGCTTCGCCCGCCGCCGCGGAGACCTCGCGGCCGACCATCAGCCGGATCAGCGCGGCGCGGTCCAGCTCCCCGATCGGCCGGTCCGCCACCCGGCGGCCGTCGCGGAGCACGGTCACGCGGTCGGCCACCACGAACAGCTCCTCGAGCCGGTGCGACACGTAGACGATGCCGGAGCCCTTGGCCCGCAGCTCGCGGATCACCGCGAACAGGTGTTCGGTCTCCCGCTCGGACAACGAGGCGGTCGGCTCGTCCATGAAGATCACGCGCGCGTCCGACCCGAGCGCGCGCGCGATTTCGACGAGCTGCTGCTCGGGCATGCGCAGGCGTCCGACCGCCGCGTCCGGGTCGATGCGCGCGCCGACGCGGCCCAGCAGCTCCCGCGCCCGGCGGCGGCGCTCGCGCCAGCGCACGCGGCGCCAGGGCGCGCCCTGCTCTTCGGCCAGGGCGATGTTCTCGGCCACGGTCAAGTCCGGCAGCAGGGCCGGCTGCTGGTAGATGACCGCCACCCCGAGCCGGCGCGCCGCGAGCGGGTCGAGGCGCGCGATGACGCGGCCGCCGAGGGCGACCTCGCCCGCGTCCGGCGCGTGCGCGCCGGTGGCCACCTTCACCAGCGTGGACTTGCCCGCCCCGTTCTCGCCGACCAGCGCGTGCACCTCGCCGGAGCGCACCTCGAACGACACGCCGTCGAGCGCGCGCACGCCGCCGAAGGACTTCACGATCCCGGTCAGGCTGAGCAGCGCGCCGGGCGAAGGCGCGGCCGCCGCGGGCGTGGGCATGGGGGTTGGCGGCGATCTTGCCACAGGACGCGCGACGTGGTGAACTCGGAGCGGAGAGCGCTCCACGCCATGCCCACCACCCACCTCCAGTACGGCCGGGACGGCCTCGCCGTCGAGCTGCCGGGCGACGCGACCGTGCTGGCGCCGCGGTTCGTCCCGGGCGTGCCCGACGAGGCGGCCGGCTTCCGCGAGGCCGTACGGGCGCCGCTGGCCGGGCCGCCCCTGGCCGAGCGCGTGAAGACGGGCGACCGCGTGGCGGTGGTGATCCCGGACATCACGCGGCCGCTGCCCACCGACCGGCTGCTGCGCTGGCTGTTCGCGGAGCTGCCGCACGTGGAGGCGGAGCGGCTCACGATCGTGAACGGCACCGGCTCCCACCGCGCGAACACGCCGGAGGAGCTCGCGCGCATGGTCGGCGCGGACGTGGCCAGCGGCCACCGTGTGGTCAACCACGACGCGCACGATCCCTCGACCCTGGTGGAAGTCGGCCGGGCGCCGGGCGGCGAGCCGGTGCTGCTCAACCGCGCCTACGTGGAGGCGGACCGCCGCATCGTGCTCGGCCTGATCGAGCCGCACTTCATGGCCGGCTTCTCGGGCGGCTACAAGGGCATCTTCCCCGCGCTGGCCGACATCGCCTCGATCCTGCGCTACCACGGCGCGCGCGTGATCGGCGACCCGCGCAGCACCTGGGGCGCGCTCGAGGGCAACCCGACGCAGGCCCTGATCCGCCACCACGGCGCGCTGCTGCCCGTGGACTTCTGCGTCAACGTGACCGTCAACCGCGACCGGGCCATCACCGGCTTCTTCTGCGGCGACGTGATGCCGGCCCACCTGGCCGGCTGCGCCTTCGCGCGCGAGACGGCGATGGTGGCCTGCCCCGAGCCGTTCCCGATCGTGGTGACCACCAACAGCGGCTACCCGCTGGACCAGAACCTCTACCAGGCCGTCAAGGGCATGTCCGCGGCGGCGCAGATCGTCACCGGCGGCGGCTACATCGCGGCCGCCGCGCGCTGCAACGACGGTTTCCCGGCCCACGGGAACTTCAAGCGCCTGCTGTTCGACCACGACTCCCCGCGCGCGATCCTGGACACCATCGAGGCGCCGGGGTTCTCGCTGTACGACCAATGGGAGGCGCAGATCCTGGCCTTGATCCGCCTGAAGGCCCGGGTGGGCCTGTTCAGCCAGATCCCGGCCGAGGACGTGCGCCGCGCCCACCTCGAGCCGATCGAGGACATCGGGGCCGCGGTCGCGGCGGAGCGCCGCCGCGTGGGCGAGGGGGCGCCCGTGGCGGTGCTTCCCGAGGGCCCGATGACGATCCCCTACCTCGCCGGCTGAACCGCTGCAGAGAAGAAAGGCCGGCGGGTCGCCCCGCCGGCCTCCCCACGTCGAACGTCGGGCCGGGCTACCGGTCCACGCGGACGATCGTGCTGCCGATCAGCGCGTTGGTGTAGCTCGTCGGCGACGCCACCGAGTGGTAGGTCACCGTGCCCAGGTACTTCGTCCCCGGCGTGAGGCCGGTCCAGGCGAGGCCGACGTTGGCCGTCGCGCCCAGCGTGGCCGCGGCGGGCGCGCTCACCGTCAGGTTGCCGGCGTCGGTCTGGCTCACCGCCCAGGTGAACAGCGTGTAGACCGCATCGGGACCGTCCGTCTCGTAGCCGTGGACGTACACGGTATCGGTGCCGGCGGCCGGGTTGTTCAGCGTGATCTCCTCGTCGGAGGTCACGTTGCCGCTGGTCGCGATCAGCGTGCCGGCGGGGTTGGCGATCCAGAGGTCGAGGTCGTCGTTGCCGTCCGTGAAGTCGTCGAACAGCGACACGCGCGCCACGCGCGTGCCCGCGGGAATCACGAGCTGGTGCGTGGCCACGCCGGCCCCGGTCTGGCTGAAGTTGTTGGCGGGGTCGTCCGCGACCGTCTTCGTCTCGGTGGTCGCCGGCACCAGGCCGTGCGGCCGCGCGGCGAACGCGCCCGCGTAGCCGAAGCCGATCTCGTACGACGCCGGGCCCTCGCCCGTGGCCCGGACCTCGGCCGGCGCCCTCACCGCGAGGGGCCGGACGGCGATCGGGCTGCGCACGTCGTGCGTGCCGTCGCTCCAGGTGAGCGAGCCGAACGTGTACGCGTTGGGCACCGCCGACGCGAGCGTGGTGAACTTCACGGTGTACGCCGCGGTCTGGCCCTCGGCCAGGGTGAGGCTGCCGGGCGTGACCTCGACGCCCACGCCCGCCGGCGCCTGGACCTCCACGGTGTAGGTGCCGGAGGCGCCGACGTTGGTCACGCGGCGGGTCAGCGTCTGGTCGACCAGGAGGTCGCCGATGGCGAGCGACGGCAGGTTCAGGTTGCTCGGATCCATGGTCTGCGCGCAGCCGGTGAGCTGGCCCGTGCCGCAGATGAAGGCCAGCCACTCGGCGGGCGTGCTGTCGTAGACGAGCCCGGGGTCCGCGGCCGCGTTCGGGTTGACGTGGCCGGCGCCCTGGGCGAACGGCGTGATCGCGGAGCCGGTGCCGAGCAGCGAGGTGGCCGAGGTCATCAGCGCCGACTTGATCATCATCGGCGACCAGTCGGGATGGAGCTGCTTCATCAGCGCCCCGATGCCCGCGATGTGCGGGCTGGCCATGGACGTGCCGCTGTAGAGGTCGAACGAGCGGCCGAAGTTGCCGGGAGGCGCGACCGCGGCCAGCACGTCCTGGCCGGGGGCCGCGATGTCCGGCTTGAGCAGGTCGCCGCCCGCCGCCAGCACCGGGCCGCGCGACGAGAACGACGCGTTGAACGGCGCGGCCACCGAGGCGGGGGTGAAGGCGGGGATCGCGGCGGTGGCGCCGGCGGCCGCCGCGTAGGCCTTCAGCGCGGCGCGGTCCGTGTCGGCGAGGTGGACGGAAGGGACGAAGTGCAGGTCGGCGTTCACGCTGCCGGGCGTCACATTGAGGAGCACCATGCCGATGCCGCCCGCCTCCTTCACGGCCAGGCTCTTCTCGACGCGCGCGGTCACCCCGCGGTCGCAGAGCACGATCTTGCCGCCGGCCTTGGCCGCGTCGAGGTGCCCGACGAAGCAGAGCGCGACGCGCTCCGCGAAGGGCAGCGGGTCGGCCGGGTTCGGGTCCACCGCCACGCCGGCAGCCGTGGAATCGATCAGCGTGCCCGACACCGCGGCCCCCGCGAACGAGAAGCCGTCGTACGTCACGCCGTTGCCCAGCGTCACCGAGCCCAGGCCGGTGCGGTCGTGGGTGGCCGCCGCCACCGTGGTGATCCAGGGGCTCGGGTGCGCGACCGTGCTCGCGGTCGGGCCGCTGTTGCCCGCGGCCGCCGCCACGAACACGCCCGCGGCCGCCGCGTTGAAGAAGGCGACCTGCACCGCGTTGAGGAAGCTGGTGCTGGTGCCGCCGATCGAGAGGTTGATCACGTCCACGCCGTCGGCCACCGCCTGGTCGATCGCGGCGGCGAGGTCCGAGGTGAAGCTGGTGCCCGTGCCCGCGCCGTCGTCGAAGCTGGTCTTGTAGACGGCGATGCGGGCGCGCGGCGCCATGCCGCTGACGCGCGGGAAGCCGCCCGCGTCGCCCGTGGGCTGCACGCCGTGGTTGCCCGCCGCGGTCGAGGAGGTGTGGCTGCCGTGGCCGCCGAAGTCGCGCGGCGAGACGAACTCGTAGTCGGGGATCGCCAGGTTGGCCAGCCGCCCCTCGATGAAGTACTGCGCGCCGATCACCTTCTGGTTGCACATCGAGGCGTTGAACGCCTCGCCGGGCATGCACCGGCCGTGCCAGCCGGGGATCTGCTGGTAGTCGAGCTTGCCCTCGACGCCGTTCTTGTTCGCGCCGGTGCGGTCCGAGTAGCTCGGGTTCTCGGGCCAGAAGCCGCCGTCCACCACGCCGACGATCACGTCCTCGCCGGCGCGGCCGACGCCGCCCAGCTTGTCCCACAGGCCGTCCACCGGCACGTCGAGGCCGAGGAAGTGCGGCGTGGTCGAGGTCGCCTCCGGCCAGGCCTCGTCGGCCTCCACGAACGCGACGTCGGGCTGCCCGGCGAGCTTGGCCGCCTGGGAGGGGGTCAGCTCGGCCGCGAAGCCGTTCAGCACGTACCGGTAGCCGTAGAGCTTGCGGCCGCCGACCCTGGCCAGCTCCGCGTCGTGCTTGGCGTCCAGATGCGAGACGTACGCCCGCACGTTGTGGTCGGTCGGGTCGATCTTGCGGCCCTTGGCCGGGCGCGTGGCCTTGAGGCCGGGGACGCCGCCGTCGTACGTGGCCACCGGCGCCTGGCGCAGGTGGACGATGTAGGTCCGCGCGGCCTTCGCGGCCGCCGAGCGCTCCGCGCGCCCCTGGGCGAGCGCCGACGTGGGCGGGGGCACGGCGAGGCCCGCGATCAACAGCACTGCCGTCCGGCGGGACGGCAAACGATGACTCATGGACGCAACCTCCGGCGATTGGAAAAGGGCGCCCCGCTCCCTTCGGCGGGATCGCTCAGGTCTGCAGACCCCGGGCTCACGAAACCGTGGGCGGGGTGAAGGGCAAACGACGAGTTTGACGGACCCGGAAGCCTAACGTTACCCGGACGTGCCGGTCAAACCGGCCGCATCCAAGGAAATTGACAACGCACCCGGGCCCTCGGTAAGCTCCCGCGCAGCCTTCTCAGCCATCCCTCTGCATTTCGATCGGCGCGGGCGTGTGCCGGCGCCAGGAGGAAACCATGGTGCCCCACCGCCACCGCGGCGCAGCCGCGCGCCGCCGTCCGACCCTGGTGCTCGCGCTCGCTCCCCTGCTGGCCCTGACCTTGACCGCGCGCGCGGACAACCCGCTCGCGGACGCCTCGAGCCTGCAGGTCCCCCCCGACGCCATCCTCGCCACCGTCCATTCGCGCCTGCAGGGCGCGACCGGCGAGGTGCAGATCGTCGTGCAGCTCGCCGATCCGCCCCTGATCGTGGCGAACGGGCCGGAGGCGAAGCAGCTCGGCTCGCGCCTCGGCCGCGAGCAGCAGCGCGAGCACCTGAGGCAGACGTCGGCTCGCCAGGACGAGCTGTCCGCGCGCGTGCGCGGGCTCGGCGGCCGCGAGCTGGCGCGCGTGGACAAGGCCCTGGTCGCGGTGGCCGTGTCCATAGACGCGTCGCGGATCCAGGCCATCGCCGGCCTGCCGAACGTCCGCTCGATCCGTCCGGTGGTGGACTATCGGCTCTCGCTCGCGGAGACCGTGCCGTACATCGGCGCGGCGGCGGTGCAGGCCGCCGGCTACGACGGCACCGGCGTCAGGGTGGCGGTGCTCGACTCCGGCGTGGACTACACGCACGTCAAGCTCGGCGGCTCGGGCCTCGTGTCGGACTTCACGGCCTGCTACGCCACGAACACGACCGTGGGCGACTGCCCGTTCTTCCCGAACGCGAAGGTGGTCGGCGGCCACGACTTCGTCGGCGAGGCGTGGACGGGCGGGGCCGGCAGCCCCGCGCTCGCGGTGGACCCCGATCCGATCGCCCGCGCCGACACCGGCGGGCACGGCACGCACGTGGCGGACATCGCGGCCGGGCTGCCCTCGGCGGCGGGCGCCGGTGACGGCGGCGTGGCGCCGGGCGCAGAGGTCTACGGGGTGAAGGTGTGCAGCGCCCTCTCCACCGCGTGCAGCGGCATCGCGCTGCTCCAGGGCATGGACTTCGCGATGGACCCCGACGGCGACGGCGACACCTCCGACGCGGTGGACGTCGTGAACATGTCGCTCGGATCCAACTACGGGCAGATCGAGGACGACCTCAGCGAAGCCAGCGCCAACGCGGTGCGCGCCGGGGTGGTGGTGGTGGCGGCGGCCGGCAACGCCGGCGACCGCGATTACATCGTGTCGTCGCCGTCCTCGACCCCCGAGGTGATCAGCGTGGCGCAGACCACCGTGCCCAGCGCCGCGCGCTTCCCCATGGTGGTCAACTCGCCGGCGAGCATCGCGGGCGTCTACCCCAACACCGCCACCGTCGATTGGGCGCCCATCGGCGCCGGGTTCACCGGCGACGTGGCCTTCATCGGCCGCGCGTGCCCCGAGGGATCCGGAGCGGGCGTGCCCGTGGGCGGCGACCCGTTCCTGGCCGACCCGGCGGGCAAGGTCGCGCTGATCGACCGCGGGGCCTGCTCGATCAGCCTCAAGGTGGACCGCGCGGCGCAGGCGGGCGCGATCGGCGTCCTGCTCGGGCTGGTGGCGCCGGGCGACGCGATCAGCTTCTCCTTCGGCGGCGGCACCCTGATGGTGCCCACCCTCGTGATCACGCAGGCGGACAGCAACCGGGTGAAGGCCAACATCGCGGCGCCGGTGAACGTCACCGTCTCGCCCGGCACCAGCATCCCGCTGGTGGGCAGCATGGTGAACTCGTCGGCGCGCGGCCCCAGCGTCAGCTTCAACGCGATCAAGCCTGACATCGGCGCGCCCGGGGCGTCGGTCTCCGCCGAGGTCGGCACGGGCACGGAGGCCACCGCGTTCGGCGGCACCTCCGGCGCCACGCCGATGGTCGCGGGATCGGTGGCGCTTCTCCTGCAGGCGAAGCCGGCGCGCACGCCGGCCGAGGTCAAGTCGCTGCTGATGAACACGGCCTCGACCGACATCACCACGAACCCGGTGGCCGCGCCCGGCGTGCCCGCGCCGATCACGCGCATCGGCGGGGGCGAGGTACGGGTGGACCGCGCGCTCGCCAGCACCACCGCGGCCTGGGACGACGACGACCGCACGGGCAGCCTCTCGTTCGGGTACCACGCGCTCGCCGACGACAAGACCTTCGTGCGCCGCGTGATCGTGAAGAACTACGGCCACGCGCGCCGCACCTACACCATCACGCCGTCGTTCCGCTACGCCGCCGACGCGGCCAGCGGCGCGGTCTCCATCGACACCCCCTCGCGCCTCACCGTGCCGGGGGGCAGGACCGGCTCCTTCACCGTGAAGCTGCGCGTGGACGCGGACCGGCTCCCGGTCTGGACGCTCAACGGGGGCAGCCGCGGCGGCGACGGGTTCCGGCTGCAGGAGGTGGAGTTCGACGGGTACGTGCACATCGCCGACGGCACCGACGACGTGCACCTGGCCTGGCAGATCCTCCCGCACCGGGCGGCGGCGGTCCGCGTCGAGGGCCGTTGCGGCGGCCACGATGACGACGACGACGACGACGGCCACCACGGACGCGACGGAGACCACGACGACTGCGACGACGACGAGGTGAAGCTCGTGGCGGGGACCGGGACGGTCGCGCTCGACAACCGGCGCGGCGCGGTGGACGGACGGGTGGAGGTGTTCTCGCTGACCGGCACCAGCCCGCGCATCAAGAAGAAGCTGCTGCCCGGGCCGGGCGACAACTTCGCGATCGTGGACCTGGCCTCGGTCGGGGTGCGGCTGGTCAACACCGGCCCCACCGCCCAGGGCCTGCAGTTCGCGATCAACACGCACGGCACGCGCGCGCACCCCAACTACCCGGCCGAGTTCGACATCTACATCGACCGCAACCGGGACGGCACGGACGACGCCGTGATCTTCAACCTGGAGAACGGCGGCTTCGGCGCGAGCGGCCAGAACGTGGTGGCGGCGGGCCCGCTGCCGAACGGGCCCTTCACGGTCGCGTTCTTCACCGACGCCGACCTCAACTCGGGCAACGCGATCCTCACCGCGTCCCTGTCCGCGCTGGGCCTCACGCCCACGACGCAGTTCGACTTCTCCGTCTACGCGTTCGACAACTACTTCACGGGCGACCTCACGGACGCGATCGAGGGCATGACCTACACCGCGGCCACGCCGCGCTTCACCGCCGCCCCGCTGGTGACGGTGCCGGTGGGCGGCACGCAGACCCTGTCGGTCAGCGAGGTGGCCGGCGGCGACGTCGCGTCGCCGTCGCAGCAGGGGCTGCTGCTCCTGATGCGGGACGCGCGGCCCGGGAAGGAGGCCGCGGCCGTCACCGTGCGGCCGTAGCGCTGCCGGGGAGGGCGGTCCCCGCGCGGCGGGGGCCGCCCCTATCCCTGGGTCTTCTTGTGGGGCAGCGGCGGCCCGCGCCGCTCGGGCTTGCACCGTACGGCGCGGCCGTCGCCGGTGTGAACCGCGTAGGTCTTCCCGCCCGATTCGAGCAGCACGCGGTAACCGGCGACCGGCGCCGCCTCCGCGGGCTTCTCGCCCGGGCAGCCCAGGCGCGCGTCGGGCCACTCGGTCGCGGTCGCGCGGCGCAGGTGCACGTCCGCCACCGCGACGCCCCGCTCCTTCGCCACCAGCGCACGCGCCGCCGCGACGGCGTCCTCCCGCGCCCGCGTCTCGGGAGCGGCGGCGGCGAGCAGGGCCAGCACGGCCAGCGCGGTCATCCGCGAGCCTCCTCCCGGCCAGCGTAGCACCGGGAAGGCGCGGTCAGGCCTCGGCGGCGCGGCTGCCGACCGTCTCGCGCGCGGCGGAGGCGTCGAGCACCTCGCGCACCTTGCGCGTGAGGTCCGCGGGACGCAGGGGCTTCGCGATGAAGGCCAGCCCGGCCTCGAGCACGCCCTGGTGCACGATCGCGCCGGGCGCGTAGCCGGACATGTACAGGGTCGGAAGCCCGGGGCGCATCTCGCTCAGGCGGCGGGCCAGCTCGCGGCCGTTCATGCGCGGCATCACGACGTCGGTGAGCAGCAGGTCGATCCGGCCCGGGAAGCCGTGCACGAGCGTGATCGCGTCCTCGCCGCCGGGCGCTTCGAGCACGCGGTAGCCGGCGTCGGTCAGCACCTCGTGGGTCAGCCGCCGCACGGCCGGGTCGTCCTCCACGAGCAGGATCGTCTCCGAGCCTCCCGCGGGCTCCGCGGGGAGCGCGCCGCCCGGCACGACGTCCGCGGCCGCCTCCACCCGCGGCAGGTAGATCTTGAACGTGGTGCCCGCGCCGACCTCGCTGTAGACGGCGATCGCGCCCCCGCTCTGCTTCACGATGCCGTAGACGGTGGCCAGGCCGAGGCCCGTGCCCTTGTCCTTCTCCTTGGTGGTGAAGAAAGGCTCGAAGATGTGCTCCTGCACGCTCTTCGCCATCCCGCAGCCGGTGTCGGTGACCGCCAGCAGCACGTAGCGTCCCCCGGGCAGGGCGGGCTGGGCGCGGCCGTCCAGCTCCACGTCCGCGGTCTCGATCGTGAGCTTGCCGCCCGCCGGCATCGCGTCGCGCGCGTTGACGGCCAGGTTCAGGACCACCTGGCCGAGCTGGCTCGGGTCGGCCTTCACGCGCCCGAGGTCGGGCGCGAGCGACGTGACGAGGTCGATGTCCTCGCCGATCATCCGCCGCACCATGCGCTCCATCTCGCCCACGACCATGTTCAGGTCGAGCACGCGCGGCTGGAGCACCTGGCCGCGGCCGAAGGCCAGGAGCTGGCGCGTCAGCGAGGCGGCGTGCTCGCCCGCCTTGCGGATCTCCAGCAGGTTGCGCCGGCGGCGGTCGCCTTCGTCCAGCGTGCGCAGGGTCAGCTCGGCGTAGCCGAGGATCACGTTGAGGACGTTGTTGAAGTCGTGGGCCACGCCGCCGGCCAGCCGGCCCACCGCGTCCATCTTCTGCGCCTGGCGGAACTGCTCCTCGAGCAGCTTGCGCTGCGTCACGTCGTGCACGGTGACCAGCCGCACGCGCCGCCCGCCGAACTCGACCGCGCGGCCGTTGACCTCGACGTCGAGGACGCGCCCGTCCTTGGTCACGTGGCGCGCGGCGTGGACGCCCGCCGCGGCCGACCCGAGCCGGTCGATCTGCTGCTCGAGCAGCTGCACGTCCGCGGGGGCGCGGAGGTCCCGCAGGGTCAGGCCGAGGAACTCCTGGCGCGTGTAGCCGTAGTGCTCGACCGCGGCGCCGTTGACGCCGAGGATCGCGAGCGTCTGCGGGTCGTAGACCCACATGGGGAACGGGTTGCTCTCGAACAGCGCGCGGTACCGCTGCTCGCTCTCGCCCAGGGCCTGTTCGGCCTTGCGGTGACGGCGCAGGTAGGTCAACGCGCGGCCGAGCGCCGCCGTCCAGACCGCCACCAGCAGCGGCAGCGCGAGCAGGCTCGCGCCCAGGACCAGGAACGTGCGGCGGCGCTCGCGCTGGAGGTGGGCGGCGCCCGCGTCGTGCAGGCGGTCCGCGATCGCCTCCACGCCGGCGTCGAACGCTTCCAGCGCCTGGCGATAGGCCGGCGCGTCGAGCAGCGCGAGGGCCGCCGGCGCCTGCCCGGCGCGCCGCAGCTCCAGCGCGCGCCGCTCGACCACGGTCAGCTCGCGGTTGGCCTGCTCGATGCGGTACGCGATCTCGCCGAGGTCGGCGGCGCCGGCCAGGGCACGCAGCTCCCGCAGCGCCGCCTCCAGCGCGTGCGCGCGCTCGCGGTACTCGGCGTCGAGCGTGGCATGCCCGGTCTGCACGGCCGCGCGCGCGAGAAAGGTCAGCGCCGGCCCGTCGCTGAGCAGCGCGGTCGTGCGGCGGTGCAGCTCCGCGCGCCGCACGAACTCGGTGCGGTGATCCTGGAACGTCAGCCAGGCGTGCCCGCCCACGAGCGCGAGCACGACGACCGTCAGCACGAGCACGGTCGCCAGCGTGCGCGGGGACGGCGCCGCGGCACGCCATCCGGCCTTCGCGTCGGAGGTCTGGAGGGGCGCTCCGGTCGGATCCACGACCGGCGAGAGTAGCAACGCGCGTGCCCGGGACGCAGTGACCGGCGCTGCTGCGGGTTGCGGCCGCAACCCGCTCTGCCCGGGAAGACTGCCCGTGCGGCCGGGAGATCCGCCGCAAGAGGACCGCCAGAGCCGCCGGTGCCGCTGGCCAATTCTGGACCGGCCCTGGCCCGGAACGAGCCACTGCCCGGCACGTTCGCGCCGGCGCCGCGCCGGCTCAGAGCTTCAGGACGTCCACCAGCTCCTTCACCGCGGCCGCCGACCTGTGCAGCGCCGCGCGCTCGCTTTCGGTCAGCGTGATCTCCCAGATCTTCTCGATGCCCTTGGCGCCGAGCTGCGCGGGCACGCCGACGTACAGGTCACGGATGCCGAACTCGCCCTCGAGGTAGCAGGCGCAGGGAAGCACCTTGTGCCTGTCGCTCAGCACCGCGTCCACCATCTCGGCGGTGGCGGCGGACGGCGCGTAGTAGGCGGAGCCGGTCTTGAGCAGGGAGACGATCTCCGCGCCGCCGTTGGCGGTGCGCTTCACGATCGCCTCCACCTTCTCCGGCGGCAGCAGCTCGGTGATGGGGATCCCGGCCACGGTCGAGTAGCGCGGCAGCGGCACCATCGTGTCGCCGTGCCCGCCGAGCACGAACGCGTGGGTGTTCTCCACGGAGACGCCCAGCTCCATGGCGATGAAGGTGCGCATGCGCGCGCTGTCGAGGACGCCGGCCATGCCGAACACGCGGTGGCGGGGCAGCCCCGCGACCTTGTAGGCGACCTGGCACATCGCGTCGAGCGGGTTGCTGACCACGATCAGGATCGCGTCGGGCGAATGCTTCAGCGACTGCTCGGTGCACTCGCGCACGATCTTGTAGTTCGTGTTGAGCAGGTCGTCGCGGCTCATGCCCGGCTTGCGCGCGATGCCCGCCGTGATCACCACGACCTCGGAGCCCGCGGTGTCGCGGTAGTCGTTGGTGCCGACCACGCGGGCGTCCGACCCCTCGATCGGGGTCGCCTCCATGATGTCGAGGCCCTTGCCCTGGGGCATCCCCTCCACGATGTCGATCAGCACCACGTCGCTGAGCCCGCGGTCCGCCAGCCGCTGCGCCAGCGTGGCCCCCACGTTCCCCCCGCCCACCACCGTGACTTTTCTGTTCATGATGTCTCTGCGTCCTCTGCGGCGCCCTCGGCGCCCCTGCGCTGGAAAGGGTGACGATCTTACTATCGCACCGGCGCCACGGTCACCCGCTCCACGCGCACGCCCTGGTCGGCGAACGAATCGGAACGGTTCCAGGTCGGAGCGGCGATCTCGATCCGCAGCTCCTCGCCCTCCGGGGCCGGCGTGCGCAGCGTGAAGGCCTGGGGCTCGCGCGCGAGCGTGAACGAGGCCTCCGCGCCGCCGCGGACCGAGACGCGCACGACCGGCTGCGCATGCGGCGACGGCGGCGGCGAGGACATCTCGAGCGTGACGTCGTAGGCCGGCGCGCGCTCCGGCGGCACCAGGCGCAGCGTCGAGCGCGGGCGCGTCCACCGGTAGCGGTCCTCGTGCGGGTGCAGGAAGCCCCGCGCCGCGCCGTGGTCGTCCCAGCCCAGGCGGACCTCCCACGTCCGCGGCGGCGGCAGCTCGCGCCAGGCCGCTTCCAGGGCCAGCCACGGGTCCGCGGCCCAGGCCACGCCGTTGGCCCCGCGCACGGCGACGGCCACCTCGGCCTCCCGGCCGGCGTCCGCGAGCAGCCGCGGGCGCACCAGCCGCGGCACCCACAGCCACCGCCGCAGCCGCGCCGCCTCCTCGAACGCGGCGAGCGCCTCCGCCGGCCGGTGCGCGGCCGCCAGCCACCGCCCGTACGTCAGCCACGGCCGCGAGGACCCCGGCGCGAGCGCCGCCGCGCGCAGCACGCGCGAGCGCGCGGCCTCCAGGTCGCCGCGCGCGATGGCCCCGCGGGCCGGCGCGATCTCGCGCTCCGCCCGCCAGGCCGACCGCGCGGGGCCGAGGTACGGCCGCAGCACGCACCCGCAGACGACGGCGCCGATCGCGAGGCCGGCCCAGGCGCGCCGGCGGCGCGCCGCGTCCCCGAGCGCGGCCAGCCCCCCCGCCGCGCCGGCGAACAGGAACGGCACCAGCGCGCTGCGGTAGCGGATCTCGTTGTGGAACACGACCACGACCATGAACAGGTAGTACGCGCACCACAGGAGCGAGAGGCTGCGCGCCGGCGAGGGCCGTCCCCCGAGCACGAAGGCGAGGAACGCCGGCAGCGCGGCGAGCAGCAGCACGTCCTCGAGCGCGATCGCGGTCCAGTGCCCCCAGGCCGGCCGCGCCTGCTGCAGCGTCAGCAGCGTGTGCAGGCCCTCCGGCCGCAGGAAGTGCCGGAGGTTCGTCCACACCTTCGGCGGGAAGGCCTCCGGGCGTCGCGTGATCCCCCGCCACGCGAACTCCATCGCCCGCGCCCGCCGCCCCGCGGCGTCCTTCTCCTTGTTGATCATCAACTGCTGGACGGCGAACCGCCCCTCGTTGACGAACGCGTAGTTGGCCCACACGTTGTAGACGGAGACCGACTCGATCGGCGCCGGGTCGTGCATCACGAGGGCGTTGCGCGCCCACCACGGCGCCACCGGCACCAGCCCGGCCGCCACCACGACCGCGGCGGCGGCGACGCCCCGCCGCACGCGCGTCCCGATCGGCCGCGGCGCTCGACTCGCCGCGATCCAGAACCGCCACAGCGCCGCGAGCGGCAGGAAAGCGAACCCGACCGCGCGCGCCAGCGCAGACACGCCCAGCAGCACCGCGCCGGCGATCGTCCACCGCACGCCCCGCCGCCCCGCCTCGTCCTCGGCCGCCCCGCGCGCCAGCGCCGCGACCGCTCCCACGAGCAGCACCGTCTGCACGTTTTCGGTGAGCAGCCGCCCCGGCAGCTCCACCGCCGGCCAATACACGGCATAGGCGACCCCGGCCCACGCCCCCCGCCGCCCCGCCAGCGCGCGCCCCAGCACCCCGACGAGCACGGCGGTCGCCGCCTCGAGCAGACATTGCACGACGTGCACCGGCAGCAAGCTCCCGGTGCCGAACACCTCGAGCACGCCCGCCATGAACACGAAGTACAGGGGCGCCAGGGTCCACACTCCCCCCCACGCCCGCCACTCGTCGCTGGTGAAGATGTAGCGAAGCGGCTCCGGGTCCTCGACGATGAGAAAGGCCCCCCGGTAGTAGTGGTACGGATGCGCGAACAGCGGCGGCTCGCGGGCGATCAGGACGAACCCGAGCCGCAGGCCGAGCGCGAGCAGGAAGACCCACGGCCACCAGGCGCGGGCGGCGCGTCGCAAAGGGCCTGGGATGACGGACGCGGCGGTCAGAGATTCTCGATGATCGCCGACGCGAACTCGGAGGTCTTCAGGATCGTGGCGCCTTCCATCTGCCGCTCGAAGTCGTAGGTGACCCGCTTCTGCCCGATGGTCTTCTCCAGCGCGGCCTCGATCCCGTCCGCGACGTCGCGCCACCCCATGTACCGGAACATCATGCAGCCGGACAGGATCACGGACCCCGGGTTGACCTTGTCCAGGTCGGCGTACTTCGGCGCGGTCCCGTGCGTGGCCTCGAAGATCGCGTGCCCCGACTCGTAGTTGACGTTGCCGCCGGGCGCGATCCCGATGCCCCCGACCTGCGCCGCCAGCGCGTCCGAGAGGTAGTCCCCGTTGAGGTTCGGCGTCGCGATCACGTCGAAGTCCTTCGGCCGCGTCAGCACCTGCTGGAGCGTGATGTCCGCGATCGCGTCGCGCACGAGGAGCCGGGACTTCCACTGCCCGTTCCCGTGCGTCGGCGCCAGCGCCAGCGCGGCCTCGACCTCCTGGCGCACCCTGGCCTTCTGCTCGCCGGTCATCAGGTCGTAGCCCGGCTCGATCGCCCTGGCATTGGCCTCGACGGTGATCGTGGGGTCCTTGTCCTTGTTGCCGAGCACCCAGCTCTCGCGCTCGGTCACGGTCTGGTTCCGGAACTCCTTCGCGGCCAGCGCATAGCCCCAGTCGCGGAACGCGCCCTCCGTGAACTTCATGATGTTGCCCTTGTGCACGAGGTGCAGGACCTTCCGCCGGGATTCGATCGCATGGCGGATGGCCGCGCGCACCAGCCGCTCGGTGCCCTGGCGCGAGATCGGCTTGATCCCGATGCCGCTCGTCTCCGGGAAGCGGATCTTCTTCACCTTCATCTCGCCCTGCAGGAAGGCGATCACCTTCTGCGCCTCCGGCGTGCCCGCCGCCCACTCCACGCCCGCGTAGATGTCCTCGGTGTTCTCGCGGAAGATCACCATGTCCACGTCCTGCGGCCGCTTCACCGGGCTGGGCACGCCCTCGAAGTAGCGCACGGGACGGAGGCAGACGTAGAGGTCCAGCTCCTGGCGCAGGGCCACGTTCAGCGAGCGGATGCCGCCGCCCACCGGCGTGCTCAGGGGGCCCTTGATGCCGACCAGGTACTCGCGGAACGCGTCGAGCGTCTCCGCCGGCATCCATTCCTTCGTCTGGTTG
>DATBIZ010000109.1:0-5780 GCA_036556645.1 Vicinamibacteria bacterium
GGGCGGCGCTGCTCGGGGGGGAGATGACGAAAGCCTCCGACGCAACCTGCCGGCCCGGGGACGGGCACGTGGACGGGCACGGGCACGGGCACGGCTGGCCGCCTAGAACTTGTCGGGACGAGCCGCGGCCAGGTAGGGCGCGACCGCGGAGAAGATCTGCTCGGCCCTCTTCACGTCCGCCGCGGTGAAGTCCGGGCCCGCCTCCACCGGGTTCTCCCCCTTGCGGCTCACCTGCGCCACGCCGACCGCGTTGCCGTCGTGCAGGATCGGCACCGTGATCATCTTCTGGATCGGCGCCACCCGGTCGCGCAGCTTGATGCTCTCGAAGAACGAGACGTGCTTGACCAGGGGCACGTTGTTCATCGCCTCGCCCGACTTCTTGCCGAGCGTGGACACCGCGATCGAGTCGCGCTTGGTCATCGGGATCGTGCCCAGGTCGGTGAACTTGCGCGGGGCGACGAAGCGCAGGTGCTTGCCGTCGCTGGTCGTCATCAGGATCGCGACCTCGTCGGCCTTGGTGCCGAACTCGCCGCTGGTGAACTTCACGACACGCTGCGCCATGTCGAGGAACAGCTCGAGAGGGTTGTCCACGTCGCCCTTCTTGCCGGCCATGGCGCGCAGTATGTCGAGGAGGTCGTTCATGCCCCGTTGTCCCCCGGAACCCGCGGATTATACGCCGTGTTAGATTCCGCGTTCTGGCCGCAGGGAGGTGAACGTCCACATGGGCAAGCACATGCTCGCGCCCGCCGGGCTCCTGACCGCTTCGCTGATCGCGAGCGGAGCGGCCGCCGCGCCTCCGCGCGGCCGGCCCGCGCCCGCGCCGACGCCGGCGCCGGCCGCCGCGCTCGAGGCGGCGCACCTGAAGCCGCTCGCCGCACGCAGCATCGGGCCGGCGGTGATGGGCGGCCGGGTGCCGGACGTGGCGCTCGATCCCAGGGACCCGTTCACGTTCTACGTGGCGCTCGGCACGGGCGGGCTCATGAAGACCACCGACAACGGCGGCTCGTTCGAGGGCGTGTTCGAGGACCAGCCGGTCGCGGCGGTGGGCGCGGTGGCGGTGGCGCCGTCGGACCCGAAGGTGGTGTGGGTCGGCACCGGCGAGGCGAACGACCGCAACAGCTCGAGCTGGGGCAACGGCGTGTACCGCTCGGCCGACGGCGGCGAGACCTGGACGCACGCCGGGCTCGCCGCCACGAAGACGATCGCGCGCATCCTCGTGCACCCGAACGACCCCGCCACGGCCTGGGTCGCCGCCATGGGCGACCTCTGGGGACCCGGCGGCGAGCGCGGGTGCTACAAGACCACCGACGCGGGCAGGAGCTGGAAGGCCGTGCTGAGCGCGCCGAAGCCGTACGACGCCAGGGTCGGCTGCGGCGACCTGGCCATGGACCCGAGCGCGCCGGACACCGTGTACGCGGCGCTCTATGCCCGCCAGCGCACGCCCTGGTCGTTCGTCTACGGCCCGTCGCACACCGACGGCAAGGACCTCGGCGGCGTCTTCAAGACCACGGACGGCGGCGCGACCTGGCGCAAGCTCGAGCGCGGCCTGCCCCGCCAGACCGGGCGCATCGGGCTCGCCGTGCACGCGAAGGACCCGCGCATCGTCTACGCGGAGGTGCAGAGCGACGAAGGCGGCACCGCGAGCATCGACGAGGTGAGGAGCAAGGCCGGCGGCATCTTCCGGTCGAACGACGGGGGGGACAGCTTCTCACGCGTGAACGCGCTGAACCCGCGGCCGTTCTACTTCAGCAAGATCCGCGTGGACCCCGAGGACCCGCAGCGGCTCTACGTGCTGGGCTACGCGCTGCACGTGAGCGAGGACGGCGGCAAGACGTTCCGCGAGGACCGCTTCGCCAAGGTGCACCCGGACACCCACGCGCTGGCCGTGGACCCGCGCAACCCGAAGCGTCTGCTGCTCGGCACGGACGGCGGCGCGTACATCAGCTACAACGCCGGCGCCACCTGGGAGCACCTGAGCCGCATGGCCGCCGGCGAGTTCTACCGCATCAACGTGGACACGTCGGATCCGTACCGGATCTGCGGCGGATTGCAGGACAACCTGAACTGGGTGGGCCCGAGCCGCACGCGCACCAAGGAAGGCATCCTGAACACGGACTGGATCAGCCTGGGCGGCGGCGACGGCTTCTACTGCGTCTTCGATCCCGACGACCCCGACCTCGTGTACACCGAATCGCAGCAGGGCTCGGTGCATCGGCTGCACCTGCGGAGCGGCCAGCGCAAGCAGCTCCGGCCCGAGCCGGCCGAAGGCCAGCCCGCCTTCCGCTTCCACTGGAACTCGCCGCTGATCGGCAGCCGCCATCGCAAGGGCGTGCTGTTCCTGGCCGGCAACCGCGTGTTCCGCCTGTCCGACAAGGGCGAGCGCTGGCAGGCGGTCAGCCCGGACCTCTCGACCCAGGATCCCGCCAAGACGACCGCGGTGGGCAGCGGCGCCGAGAACTACGGGGTGGTCTACACGCTGGCGGAATCACCGGTGAAGGCCGGGCTGCTCTGGGCCGGCACCGACGACGGAAAGCTGTGGGTGACCGAAGACGAGGGCGGGACGTGGACCGACCTCACGGCCACCCTGCCCGCGGCCGTGAAGGGACAGTGGATCAGCCGCGTGGAGGCCGGCCATCGCGATCCGGCGGTCGCCTACCTGGCCGTGGACGCGCATCGGACCCAGGACTATTCGCCCCTGGCCTACCGGACCGCCGATCGCGGCCGCACGTGGCAGTCCATCGCGGGCGACCTGCCCGCCGACCACCCGGTCAAGGTCGTGCGCGAGGACCCGCGCAACCCGGACGTGCTCTACGCCGGCACCGAGTTCGCGCTGTTCGTGAGCCTCGACCGGGGCGGCCGCTGGGTGAAGCTGGGCGACCTGCCGACGGTCGCGGTGGACGACATCCTCGTCCACCCGCGCGACAACGACCTCGTGATCGCGACGCACGGCCGCAGCCTTTACGTGCTCGACGACGTCACGGCGCTGCAGCAGCTCACGGCCGAGGTCCGCGACAAGCCCGCCCACCTCTTCCCGCCCCGGCCCGCCCTCGCGATCAACCTGCTGGAGGGATTCGCGGACTGGGCCGGCAGCGCGGTCTTCCGCGGCGAGAACCCGCCCGAAGGCGCGCTCTTGACCTACTGGGTGAAGGCGTACACCGGCGACCCCGTGAAGATCACGGTGAAGAGCGGCGGCGGCATCCCGGTGGCGACCCTCACCGGGTCGGGCGCGCCGGGGCTGCACCGCGTCGCCTGGGACTTGAAGCCGACCAAGGACCTGCTCACCGAATACGGCGGCGAGGGCGCGCTCTTCGTGCCGGCGGGCGAGTACACGGTCACCCTGGAGCACGGCGACACGACGCACGAGCAGAGGCTGAAGGTCGAGGTCGCGCCGGGCGTCGAGACACGCTAGGGCGGGAGCGCCCGCTCGCCGGGCGGCTCAGAACGCGATCTCGGCCTGCAGGCCTCCGGCGTCGCGGCGGCCGTCGCCGTGGAGCGCGTACTCGAACGAGAGCTTGAAGCGCTCGCGGAAGAAGAGCTGCAGGCCGGGGTAGACGCTGGTTCCCGGCTCGTCCGGCCGCGGCGTGCGCGGGCCGCGCCGCTGGATCGCCTCGCCTCGCAGGGTGACCACGGCCCAGTCGGTCCAGTGATAGTCCGCCTGGAGGAAGCCGCCGGTGAACGTGGCCTCGCGGCGCGTGCCGCGCGGCTGCGCCGGCGTGGCCAGGGGGTTGTCGTTGCGGCCGTAGATCCCGACGCCGTAGACGTTGAGCCGGTCCAGCCACAGGCTCGCGTCCACGCCCACGCGCAGGATGCTGTCGTCCCACACGATGTCCGGGCTCAGGGCGAGCGTGTTCCGCGCGACGTAGGCGAAGCCGCCCAGCCGGTGCTGCTCGATGCGCTTGGTCGCGCGCAGGAACAGGTTCGCGTCGAACCGCTCGGCCTCGTCGCTGAGGTCGCCGGCGCCGGGGCGATTGCGCCCGGCCACCACCGCCGCCGACCACCGGACGTCGCCGGGAAGCCCGCCGCCGATCTCCAGGCCGTCCTGCGCGAGACCGATCGCGTCGTACTCCACCCCGGGGTTCTCGAGGTACACCTCGTACGGGAACAGGTGCGGCGAGCGCACGGCCGTGAACGGCAGGTCCAGCTCGAACCGCCCCGCGCGCGCGTAGAGGCGCCCCCCGGGCACCACCTCGACCTGGCCCCACGCGTTGTCCACGCGGCCGTCCAGGGTGTCGTCGCCCTGGCGGACGAGCAGCCGGTAGTCGGCCCAGTAGGACAGGCGGCGTCCCAGGCTTCCCGAGGAGATCGCCTTGAACACGCCGGAGCCGGAGTCGCGCCGGTCCTCGGCGAAGGAGCGCAGTCCCGACGCCCGCAACGACGCCGGCACGCCGCGCAGCCATTCCGAGGCCACGAACGGATCCTCCTGCGCCATGCGCATCCCGCGCTCCTCGAAGCGCTGCCCCTGCGGGTTCAGCTTCGGGTAGCCCTGGTGGCAGTAGTCGCAGGCGACGCCGTAGCGGCGCGCGAACGCGGGGATCGCGCTCGCCGCGGGGGCGGAGCCGAGCACGGCCCCGCTGGCCAGCGCCAGCACGAGGGCGCGCGCCCGGCGGCGCCTCACGCCGCGGCCTCGCCGAAGGACACGCCCTTCATCCATCCGGCGGCTCCGGCCGCCCGATGGCGGCGCCAGAGCGAGGCCGCGCGCGCGCCGACCGCCGGCGCCAGGCGGCGGCGCTCCCCGTCCACCGTCGCCGCGACCCCGCGCGGCTCGAGCGTGCCCATCACCGCGTCCGCGCCGTAGCGGGGCTCTCCGCCGACCACGACCAGGACGATCGCGGCGCGCTCGCCCTCGAGCAGCCGTTCGACCGAGTCCACCGCGACCAGGTCCGCGAGCGCGCCCGTCTCCAGCCCGCCGGCCGGCAGGCGCGCGACCTCCGCGGAGGCGCCGGTCGCCAGAGCCAGGAGGTCCCCGTCCGACATCGCCGCCTCGCGCCGCGCGGCGGCCAGCGTCGAGAGCAGGTCGCGCACGCCGCAGACGGGGCTCTCCGCGCCCAGGCCGACCCTCACGCCGGCGGCGATCAGCGCGCGCACGTCCGCGGTCGCTCCGTAGACGTTGCGGTTCGCCTCGGGAGACCACACCACGCACGCGCGGGCGGCGGCGACGGCGGTCAGGGTGGAGGCGGGCAGCGCGATGGCGTGGATCATAACCGTGTTCTGGCGCAGCAGGTTCTCGCTGGCCAGGCGGGCGACGTCGCCGCCGGCCTCCTCGTCCGTGCCCTCGCCGGCGTGGACGAACCACGGGATCCGCCGGTCGGTCGTGCGGTACGTGCGCCTGAGCGCGGAGGTGGAGGCGGCGGGCGCGAACTGGTAGCGCTCCAGCACGCGCACCGGGAACTCCGCGCGCGCGAGCGAGCGATGGAACGCGCCGTGGTGCGCGACCGCGGTCACGCCCGCGAGCAGGTTGCGCAGGCCGCCCAGGAACAGGCGGTCGGGAAGCGGCACCGCGACCGCCGCCATCACCTCCGCCTCGCCCTGGCGGCTCTCCAGCGCGGCCGCCCACTGGCGCGCGTTCGCGCACCGGGGTCCGGCCAGCGACGGCAGCGTGGACGCGTCGAGGTGGTCGTGCGCGTTGACCAGGCCGGGCAGCACCACCCGGCCCGCGAGGTCCACCTCGCGCGCGCACGGCGGGATCTGGCCCTCCCCCGCCACGCCGGCGACGCGCCCGCCCGCGAGGGCGATGTCGCGGCGCCCGGCCGATCCGGCCAGCCGCGCGTTGCGCAGCACCA
>DATBIZ010000110.1:0-10293 GCA_036556645.1 Vicinamibacteria bacterium
GTCCGCGGGCGGGGAGGGCCGATCGGAGGCGCGCCGCCGCGCACGCGCGCCACGCCCTGGTCGAGGGTCCCGCGCGGGATCGAGCCCGAGTGGCACGAGTCCACGAACGCGAGCACGTGACCGCTCGGGCCGACCTTTCGCCGGAGCGCGTCCATCTGCGCGCCCCATTCGTCGTCGCGCAGGTGCTTGCTCCCGTCGTATCCGGGGGGCGGCGCCATGGGCGCGTTCCACGGCACCAGCGTCTCGTCGTACCCGTCCACCTCCTCGTCCGCGTCGTCGGTGAGCTGCTGGCCGTGGCCGGAGTAGTGGAAGACCACCACGTCGCCCGGCGCGGAGGGCTCGGTGAGGCGGGTCCGGATCGCCTCGAGGATTCCTTGCCGGGTCGCCGCCGCGTCGCGGAGCTCCTGGATGTCGGTGAAGCCGTGGGTGGACAGGATGTCGCGGATCAGCGGCACGTCGTTGCCCGAACCGAGCGGCGACCAGCCGGTAGAAGGTTCGTACGTGGCGATGGCCACGATCAGGGCACGCTTGGCAGGGGCCGGCGCCGCGGCCGCGGTCGGGCCGGCAAGTCCGGGCCACCCCACCAGGCCGGCCAGCGCGAGGGCGAGGGCGCACGGTCCCAGGAGCTTCTGGTTCTGCAACGTCATGATTCCTCCTGCCTACTGGCAGTTCCCGAAGCGCATGCGCGCGACGCGCGTCTTCCAGTTGAAGCTCCCGCTCGCGCTCAGGTACTGCGTCGTGAACCAGAAGGTGCAGTCGTCGGAGGGGTCGAGGTTCAGGCTCGCGTAGTCGCCCCATCGCTTGTTGCCCTGGGCGCCCGCGCCGGCCACGATCTCCGCTTCGTCGCGGAGCTGGCCCAGCGCGTCGGTGCGCCGGCGTCCGGTGAAGCGGACCGAGGGACCGACCGTCGTGCCCGAGACGCTGTAGCCGATCGCGATGTTGCCGGCCTTGTCCATGGCGGCGCTGCCCATCCAGCGGCTGTTCTGGTCGGGCGCGTACGTGCCGTGCTGGTGCACCACCGGCGTGCCGTTCGGGTTGCGCACCTCGTACCAGCGCACGCCGGCGCGGTTGCCGGGCGGCACGCGCACCGAGTGGTTCACGACCAGCGACTGCGCGCTCCCCCGCCGCCGGTAGGCGAGGCGGAACATCAGCCGGTCGCCGAGCGAGTCGAGCTTTCCGCTGCCCGGCTGCTCGATGCAGGTGCCGCCGCCGCAGGCCGGCTCGAACGGCGCCACCGCGATCACGGTGGGGCCGGTGAGCTGCGACTGGCTGGGCTGCGTCCAGTTCGCCTTGAGGCGCCACAGGTTCAGCCGGTCGCGGCCGAAGTTCAGGAAGAAGTTCGGCGTGCCCGCCGGCGGGAGCTGCGTGCCGTCGAGGTCCGAGGGGAGAAGGCCGCCCGCGGGGACGTCGAAGCAGACCATCGGGGCCGCCGTGCCGGCGAGCATCTTCGCGCGGTCGAAGGCGCAGGCCTTCGCGCCGAGGAACGAGCTGGGGCCGAACATGTTGAAGGCCGCGTAGTAGCCGTCGGGCCAGATGCCGAACTTCGGGTAGTCGTTGAAGTCCTCGAACCGGTACGCGTAGCGCGCGTAGGCGCCGGTCGCGTCCTGCGTGCGGGAGACGGCCACGCACTGGTAATACGGCGGGCCGCTGTCCACCGCGAACTGCGTGAGCAGCCAGCGGCGCGCGCGGCGGTCGTAGAGCACGATCGGGTCGCCGTCGTCGTCCTGCTCGCAGGCGCCGCCGAAGTTGGTCCAGATCTTCCGGCCGTCGGCCGGTCCGTAGACGATCGCGCCGGTCGCCTTGTCGAACACCGCGAACGCGGTGTTGACCCACTGCACGTACTGGGTGTGGCCGGGCGCGCCGGTCGTGTCCGAGGGCGCGCTCGAGACCTGGTAGCCCGGCACGCCGAGGCCCTCGAAGCTGGTGGCCACGATGTTGATCGGCGCCAGGGGCGCCACCTGGAGGACGGTGTCCGCGGCCAGCGGGCCGCGCGTCGCGGGCAGCGGCGGCAGCGGGCGCACCGGGTGCTCGCGCGGCGTCAGCGGCGCGCGGGGCGTGCCGGGTGGAATGCTCCGCAGGTCGGGCGAGATGTCGCTGCGCTCGGGCGGAACGACCTGCGGCGCCGGGGGCTGGGCGGAAGCAGGGGCGGCGAACGTGAGCAGCGCGGCCGCGCCGATCAGCGCGGCGGCGGCCGGGCGGCGCCTCGACGGACGTGATCGCATCATGACCTCCATGGGCATCAAGGAGCGGAGCGCCGGCCGAGGCCGGCGATCGCGGCCTGGCGCACGTCGGCCGACGCGTCGCGCGCGAGCAGGCGGAGGGTTGCGGTGGCGTGGGTCGAAGACGCGCCGGCCAGCGATTGCGCCAGGGCCAGCCGCACGGTGGCGTCGGTGTCCCGGGCCGCGGCCAGCACGTCGGGGTCGTCCCGGCGGCCCAGGGCGGACATCGCGCGCACGACCTGCGCGCGGACCGCGGCGCTGGGGTCGCGGAGGAGGGGCGCGAGCGCCACCAGCGCACGCTGCTGCTGGGCGGCGGGACGGCTCGCCACGCCCAGCGCGGCGGCGGCCCCCTGGCGCACGCGGAAGTCGCGATGGGAGAGCGCGGCGACCACGCGGCCGAACGAGGCGTCGTCGCGCAGCTTCTGCAGCGACTCGGTCGCGGCCTGGCGCACCGCGTAGTCGTCGTCGGCGAGCGCGGCCAGCAGGTCCGCCACGCCGGAGGCGCCGCCGCTCTCGCCGATCTTCCGCGCGGCCTCGGCCCGCACGCGCGGCGAGGGGTCCTTCAGCTTCGCGGTCAGGCTGGCCGAGGGCGCGCTGCGGACGCGCTCGAGCGCGTCCTCGGCCGCGCCGCGCACGAACGGGTTCTCGTCCTTGAGCGCGACGAGCAGCGGGTCGGTCGCGCGCGGGTCGCCGATGCGGCCCAGCGCGGTGGCGGCAGCCTGCCGGACCGATACGTCGGGGTCCTTCAGCATGTCGATCAGCGACGGCACCGCGGCCGCGCTGCGCAGCGTGCCGAGGCGCTCGGTCGCCGTGTGCCGGACGGCGGCGCTGGGGTCCCGCAGCGCCTCGCGGAGCCGGCGCTCCGCCAGCGGGCCCTTCACCGCGGCGAGGGCGAACACGGCCGCCTCGCGCACCAGGGGCGACCGGTCCTCGAGCGCGGCGGAGAGCGCGCGCTCGGCCACCGCGCGGTCCGCTTCCACGAACGAGCGGCCGAGGCTGTACGCCGCCGCCTGCCGCACGCCGGCCTCGGGGTCGCGCAGCAGCGCGAGCAGCGCGGGGTCCGCCGGCGCCGGGCCGAGCCCGCCCAGCACGCTGGCCCCCTCGCGGCGCACGGTCGGCGAGGGGTCCGCCAGCATGGCCACGGCCGCGGCCCGCACGGCCGGCGCGCGGTCGCGGAAGAGCGCGATCGTCTGCAGCGCGGCCACGCGGACCGGCTCTTCCCGGTCCCGCGTCAGCTGCAGCATCGCGTCGAAGGACGGTGTGTCCCGGCGGCTGCCCAGGCCCCGCACCGCGGTCGTCCGCACGTCCGCCGAGGTGTCGCGGAGCGCGGCCCGCAGCGCGAGCAGCGCCGGATCGCCTCCCAGGCGTTGGACCGCGTCGAGCGCGGTCTGGCGGGCCCGCGGGTCGGGGTCGCCGGTCGCCATGTCGCGGAGCGGTCCGGCCGCCTCCTGGTAGCCGATCTCGCCCAGCGCCGCCACCGCGCGCAGGCGGGCGGCGTCCTGCGGGTCGCGCGCGATGCGCAACAGCGCCGGGCCGGCGTCGGAGAGCAGCTCCGCGCGCCGCTCGGGGGCCTCCGCGGCGATCACCGCCACCAGCGCGCTGATCGCCTCCTCGCGGGCGGCCGGCGCGGTGGCGCTCGCGAGCGCCGCGAGCGGCGCGGACAGGCGGCTCGTCTGCGGCACGAACGCGAACTCCTGCGCCGCGCGCTCGGGGAACGCCCACAGCCGCGCCCGGAACGGGCCCTCGCCGCTCGCCAGCGCCTCGACCAGCGCGGCCGGCGAGGCGGCCGGGCCGAGGCGCCCCGGCTGCAACGACTCGCGCACCTGGCGCGCGAACGCCGCGGCGCCGACCGCCGGCTGACGCGGGGCGCAATACGCGAGCACCACCAGCCACTGGTCGCTCGGGCGCGCGTACGCGGCGCGCGCGATCGCTTCCGCGTCCACGTGGGCCGGGTCGCGGCCCTCGCAGCTCGGCAGCATCAGCATGGTGGCGCGGGCGCGGAGCTGCGCGAGCGTCTTCTCCAGCTCGAACGCCGGCAGCACCGTCCAGGGCTCGTCCGGACGGCCGCCGGCGGTGAGGAAGGCGGCGTCGGTCTGCGTGCGGGCGACGGGCAGGGCCAGGTACGCGACCACGGTGTCGGGCGGCTCCACGCGCTCCACGAGCCCGGTCAGCACCCGGCGTACCGCGTCCGCGGTGGCCTGCTCGCCGTAGACCTCGATCACGTTGGCCGGCGCGTACCCGTACGCGTCGCGCAGCGTGGCGGCCAGGCCGCGCAGCTCCGGCTCCACGGCCGCCGCGGCACCGGCGGCCGGGTCGGCGCGTCCCACGAGCACCGCCCACCGGCGGCTGGGCCGCTCCGGGGCCGGGACCGTGGCGAGGAGCGCCGGGGCGTGAGCCAGCACGATCAGGCCGGCGGCCAGGAGCGCCGCCGTCGCTCGCCGCCCCGCGCCGGGTTCGGTGGCGGGGTGTCTCACGGGAGCGTCTCCACGTAGTTGTTCAGCTCGTCGGCCCGCGCCTGCTCGAAGCCGGGGTCTCCCTCCATCGCGCGGCGGATGCGCTCCATCAGCCGCTGCTTGTCGTCGGGCAGCGGCCGCGCGGGATCCACGACCGACGTCACCCAGTCGAGCACCCCCTGCCAGCAGCGCTGCTTGGTCTGCGCGGTGATCCAGCCGCGCTGCTCCCAGTTGCTGAGCTTGTCCGTGTAGGCGCGCTTCTTCTGCTCGGCGTCCTTTCGCTGCTCGGCCGCGCCGGCGGCGGGCGAGAGCGGCAGGGTCTCGGACACGAACCACAGGTGCGTGTTGTTGGCCTGCGTGGCCTCGAGCATCTCCTGGTCGGCCTGGGCCAGCCGGCGCATCTCGCGCGGCAGGAACGCCTTGAGCTCGTCGAGCGAGAGCTTGCGGTCGCCGTTGGCGTCGGCGTCGCCCTCGTTGCGGAGGGCACGGAGCAGCGCGGCCGTGAACACGCCGTGCTCGAGCGCGTCGAGCTCGAAGGCCTCGTTGCGCGACGACACGATGGTCACCGTGCCTTCGGCGCTGGTCGCGACCTGGGCGCGGATGTCCCCCACCGGGAACGCGCCGCGCGCGAGCTGGGTGGTGCCGGTCACGTTGCGGCCGCCGCCGCCGCTGCCCGCAGTCGCCGGCGCCGGACCCGTGGTCGCCGTACCCGCGGGGGTGGCCGGCGGCGCGGCCGGCGAGGTCACCACGTCGCCGCTGAAGCAGTGGTCGAGCAGGATCAGCTTGCGCCGCGCCGGGATGTCGGTCAGGAAATCGAGCAGGTGCTGCAGGCGGATGCCGGAGACGTCCAGGAAGTCGAGGTCCGCGTCGTAGGTGAGCCAATACGTGCGCCGCGAGGGGAAGCGGTTCCGCACGCCGTGGCCGGCGAAGTACAGCAGGAACTCGTCGCCCTCGTTGACCAGCGTCGCGTACTTGTACAGCTCGGCCACCAGCCGGCTGCGCACCGCGTCGCCGTTGAGCACGACCGTGACCTTGTAGCCCTGGCCCCTCAGCACCTCCTCGAGGTCGCGCACGTCCTTCTCCGCGTACTTCAGGTAGGGGACGGTCGCCACGTTGAGGTACTCGTTCAGGCCGATCAGCAGCGCGTACTTGCGCGGCGGCGTCTGCGGCGCCGCGGTGGCGGCCGCGGCCAGCAGGCCCGCGGCCGCGATGGCACGACGCACCGCGGCGCGCCGAGTCATTCCGCCATCCCGACCAGCGTGAACGCGGCCCACAGCCGCGGGTCCGGGGACCGCGCGCGCACCCGCTGCATCGCCTGCTGCAGCGCGCGCGCCTTGTCGCCGTCGCGCAGGTACTCCTCGTAGAAGGCGGTCATCAGCGCCTCGGTCGCCGCGTCGTCCACGTCCCAGAGGCTGACCAGCAGGCTGCGCGCGCCGGCGGCGAGGAACGCGCGGGTGAAGCCGATGGTGCCCTGGCCCAGCACGCGCCCGAGGCCGCTCTGGCAGGCGCTGAGCGTCACCAGGTCGGCGCGCAGGTTGAAGAAGGTGACGACCGTGCGCGCGTCGAGCAGCGGCGGGATCGGGATGCCGAGGGTCCCGAGGTCTCCGAGCGGGCCGTCGAGCGCGACCGGGCGCCGCGCGTCGTCCCGCCGCCGCACCTCGCGGCCGTCCGCGCTCAGCTCCACCTGCGCCGGGGAGACCTGGGCCAGCGCGACGAACGAGCTCAGCGGATCGCCGGGGCACGCCACCCCGTGCGTGGCCAGGTGCAGCACCGAGAACTCGGGATGCCAGGCCTCGAGCCGGAGGCGGTCGGCCTGCGCGCCCACGAACACGTCGGCGCGCGCGGCCCCGAGCAGGGCGGCGATCGCCCGCGCCTCGCGCGCGGCCCCGGGCAGCGGGCCGAGCCCGATCCTCCGCCCGCAGGCCTCGACCTCGGCGGGGAACGCGGGATCGCCGACCACCCACGCGCGCACGGAGCGATGGTCCGCGAGCCGCCGCTGCCCGGCGGTCACGCGCCAGCTCTGCGGCGAGGGCGCGTAGGTGAGGCGCTCGTCGTCGGCGAGCGGCCGGCCTTCCGGCGATTCGAGCGCGGCGAACGGCAGGTTCCAGAGCGCCCGGTGGGGCACGATCACGAGCGGCTGGGCGCCCCGCGGCAGGTGCGCGCGCACGGGGCCGATCAGCCCGTCGAACAGCGACCGCGCGAGCGCGCGCGCCCGCTCGGGCGTGGTGTCCGCCGCCGGTGGCGGGCCGGCGGCCTCGCCCACCACCACCGCCTTGCGCGCGTCGTCCACCCGCAGCGAGTCCCGGTACTCGCGCACCGCGGCCTGGAGCGCCTCGGCGCCGAGCGCGATCGCGGAAGCGGCCACGCCGCTGGGGCCGTGGACCACGACGGCCGTGCGCTGCGGGCCGACGTAATACTCGAGCAGCACGGCCGGCGGCGGCGTCACCTCGGGCGGCGGCGCGGCGGCGAGCGCGACGTCGAGCGTTCCGAGCGACACCGCGGGCGCCGACTGCTCCATCATCGAGGCGCGCCGCGCCGCGTCCGGCAGGATGCGGTCGGCCGGGAGGCGCCCGGCCGTCGGGGTCCGCTGGCTGAGCCGCGCGGTCTGGAGCACGGGCAGCGCGAGGTCGCGCACGCGTGCGATCGCCTCGGCCACCACCGCGTGACGGTCCGTCTCGAGGGCCACGCCGAGCGCGGTGTCCACGAACTCGTCGAAGAAGGACGCGTGCGTGTCGAGGAGGCTGACCCGGCCCTGGTCGGTGCGGAAGCCGTCCGCGATCCGCATCACCGTCGCCACGTACGTGTCGAAGTGGCGCAGCGCGTCGGCGAGCCGTCCCTGCCTGCGCAGGCAGCGCGCGAGGCCGGCCTCGGCCTGCCACTGGATCTGGAGGTCCTGCACCTCGTCGCCGTTCAGGGCGAGGGCCCGCTCGTACTCGCGCGCCGCCTCCGCCACCTGGCCCGCCGCCAGCCGCGTCAGCCCCAGGTCGCACAGCACCTGCGCGCGGCCACGCGCGTCGCCCGCGGCCGCGTACAGGTCGCGCGCGCGGCCCAGCTCCGCGAGCGCCTCGGCCGTCTTCCCCGCTTCGCGCAACTGCACGCCGAGGAGCAGCCGCAGGCGCCGCGATCCGCGCGGGTCGGGCGCGGCGGGCAGGCGCAGCGCGGACTCCAGCAGCTCGCGCGCGTCGGCGGCGCGGCCGTCGTGGACGGCAACCCAGGCCAGGTTCACCAGCACGCCGGCCTCGAGCGGGGCGAAGCGCTCGGCGCGCGCGCGAGAGAGGGCCGCGCCGTAGAGCTTGCGGGCGGCCGCGACCTGGCTCTGGCGCAGGTAGAGGTTCCCGGCGTCCACCGCCAGCGCGACCTCCAGCTCGGCGCGCGCCGAGGGCGTGGCGAGCCAGGCGCCGAGGTCGTCCGGAGCCGGAGCGCGGAAGAGGTCGGGCGCCGAGGGCGCGCCGGCGCGGCCCTGGAACGACTTCTCCACGGGCGGCTCGGCGGGCCCTCCGGCGAGCAGGTCCTGCCCGCGCTCGTACGTGGCCAGGGCCTTCTGCGACGCGCCGACCGCGTCGTGCGCGGCACCGGTCGCGCGCGCGATCGCGGCGGCCAGCAGGCGGTCGTCCGCCGCGACCGCGGCCTGGAGCGCCTGCTCGTACGTGCGCAGTGCGGCACGCGGCGCGGCCGCCTCCTGGCCGCGCGCCTGCCGGACGAGATCGAGCGCCGCCTGCCGCGCCGGCGAGTCGCCGGCGGCGCCCGCGGTGGCGAGCAGCACGACGACGCCGGTCAGCGGCGCGGGCATCGGCGGATCAGCGCGGCTGGAGGGCGGTGCGCAGCCGCTGCGAGATGTCGCGCGCGCGCAGCGCCTCGCGGGCGCGCTCGAACGCGGCGTCGTCGGGCTCCGGCGCGGCCGTGAGCGCGTCGAGCGCGGCCCGCGTGGCCGGGTCGAGCGCGTAGTGCATCGTGATCTCGCCCTCCAGCTCCGCCTCCGCCTCGCCGGCGCGGCCCGACGGCGCGCGCACCAGCCGGCGGTAGCGGCGCTCCACGGTCTCGGGCGAGGTGCCGGCCGGGAACAGCGTCGAGAACAGCGGCAGGTCGTCGAACTCCTCGGCTTCGACCGCGCGCGTGGACGGTGGCGAGGGCAGGGCCGCGGACAGCGCCGCCGCGGCGTCCACGATGCCGGCGCCGTATTTGCTCGCGTCCCACGAGGTGGTCGCGCAGGCGACGCCGGCCGGCGGCCGGTCGGGACGCCACGACGTGCTCCTGAGCGTGTCGCGGAAGGCGGCGGTGACGGCGCCCTTCCGCTTCAGCTCCGCGAGCTTCGGGTCGGCGCGGTGGCGGTCCAGCCAGAGCGCGGCCACGCCGGCGGTGGTCGCGGTCGCGAACGTGGTGCCCTGGCCCATGCCGACCGAGTCGGTGCCGCCGGGGTCGGTGGACGCGCGCCAGACCGACTCGCCGGGGGCGGCGATGTCCACCGCGCCGCCCTTCGAGGAGCCTTCCCAGGTGCCGCACTCGACGTTGGTGGCGGCGACCGCCACCGTCTCCTTGAAGCGCGCCGGCCAGACCACGAAGCCGACCTCGTTGCCCGCCGCGGAGACCACGATCACGCCGCGGCTCTGCGCGTAGCGCACGGCCTTCCAGAGCCCCCACGACGGCGCGCCGCCCATGCTGATCGAGACGACGCCGGTGGGCGCGCGCACGAACGTGCTGTCGCCGCGGGCGGCCTCGTGGATGGCCTTGGCGAGCCGTCCGGGGAAGAAGTGGACGACCGAGCGGTGCACGCGCAGCGGCACGAGGCGCGCGCCGGGAGCGACCCCGGTCACGAACTCGTTCGGGCCGCCGCCCGGCCACTGCTTGCCCTTCGGGCTGACGATCACGCTGCCGCTCTTGGTGCCGTGGCCGGGGTTCGGGACGACGCCGCCGGTGTCCAGCTCGTCGAACGGGTTTTGATCCTCGCCGAAGAAGTCGTAGCCCTTCGAGAACAGCACGCGCGAGCGCGTTTCGTCCGCGTCCCAGAACTCGGCGTGCTCGCGGTACCCGGTGTCGGGGTGCGCGACGGTGACGCTCGCGCCCTCCTCGCCGTCGGCGCGCCCGGTGCCGCGGAGGATGTTCCAGGCGTCGAAGGCCCGGATGTGCTTGAGGCTCCAGACGGGGTCGTTCTTCGCGGCCTCCTTGTCCGGCCGCGAGCGGCCGCCGCGCGCCGCCGGCTCGTCCTCGACGCCCCACGCCGACTCGTCCAGCTCGAACGAGGGCTCGACCCGCTCCGCGTCGGCGGCCTGGCGGATGCGGTACGCCTCGTCCCAGCTCGCCCCGAGCGACTCCGGCGCGCGCGTGCCGCCGCGGCCCGCCGGCACGGCCTCCCAGGTGGTGCCGCTCGGGTCCATCGGCTGCAGCTTCCAGCAGGCCGGCGTGTCCGCGGAGACCGATGCCGGGCACGGCGGCAGCGCGGCCGGCGCCGGGCCGCGCGCGGACCGCGTGGCCCGGCGCAGGTGGAGCACGAACCCGGCGACGGGCGCGGCCTTGGCGGCCAGCCCCGCGTCGGCGGGCGGCGCGCCCGCGGGCGTCCCCGGTGCCGGCGCGGGCGCGGAGACGACCGGGGTCGCGTCGCGGGAGACGACGACGGTCTCCTGCGC
>DATBIZ010000111.1:0-7081 GCA_036556645.1 Vicinamibacteria bacterium
GTTCTGTATCCCCAGGAAGAGCGAATCCATGGCCGCGTAGCGGTGCGCGCTCGGCTTCCACTCCTGCACGATCTGGGTGTGGCACCGCGCCGTCCCGCAGCTCTCGGAGCCGGAGAGCGACCGCGCGTCGAAGGCCCCGCCAGTGTCCGTGCGCGCCAGGCTGGGCGCGAACGGGCGGTCCTTCCCGTAGAGGAAGTTGTAGTCGGGCGGGAAACGGTTGTCGTAGGCCGGGCCGGAGTACAGGCCGGCCAGCGGGAAGACCGTGGCGCCGGCGAGCGCTGCCGCGGCCACGGCCTGCACGGTGAAGGTGCGGGCCAGGGGCAGAGCGTGCCACAGGCGCAGCAGCGCGATGACCACGTGGGGCAGCAGCCCCACCAGGCTCACCAGCGTCGAGACGAGGTGCACCTGGCGCCAGGCCCAGGAGGTCTTCACGCCGAAGGCGGCCTGCCACGTGACCACCAGGCCCGAAGCCAGGCAGACCAGGAGCGCGGCCACGCCGAGGTAGCCCAGCAGCACCACGTGCGACCACGCGTAGCCCCGGTAGTCCTGCCAGTGCACGGCCGCGTACCAGGCCATGGGACCGAGCAGTGCCAGCGCCACGACGGTGTGCACGACGACCGTCCACTGCACCGCGGCGTGGAACGGGGCCAGCGTGATGGCCAGGCCGCTCACCGCGCCGAAGAGGAACCCGGCGAAGCTCAGCCGGGCCAGCCGGGAACCCCATCCGGTACGCAACCGGGTTTGCGGCTCGCGTTCCGCCATCGCTCGCCTCCGGGCCCCGGCCTGACGGAACACGCCCGCGATCCGGGTGCGGTCGCGGGCGTCGCACGGCAGGCGGCTTCGAGTGAAGGCGACGCTAGCATCAGGCGGCGCGGGCCGCCTGATGCATTTGCATCAGGAAGCCGCCGCGGTCACGGGCCGACCCAGCGGCACGGCCGCGGCCGCGGGTGGCGGGAGGGCAGGGGCAGCGCGCCGGGGCGGTTGACCTCGTAGAACGTCGGCGGCTCGTAGGCCTGCCCGGCCCGCAGGCGCCGCGCCTCGCGGTCCGCGGCCACGAGCAGGGCGCGTCCGAGCAGCGGAGCCAGGAGGGCGGTGCGTACGCCGAACTCGCGCCGCAGCGCCGCGCCGAGCGCGCGCGCGCGGGCGCGCGCCGAGGGGTGCGCGAGGCGCCGCTCGGCGGCCCAGGCCGCCGCCGCGTAGACGGTGCCCAGGCCCCGGCACTCGCGCGCATACCGCGAGCGCACCCGCGCGTCGGGCGAGCGGCCGTGGCGGCGCCATCCCTGGAGCAGGGTGCGGGCGATGCGCAGGACGCTCGGCCCGTTCACCGCGAAGTCGGTCTCGAACCCGCGCAACAGGTACGCCGTCTCCTCCCCCCGCGGGATGCGCGCGTGGCGGAAGTTGAAGCGGGCCTGCCCGTGCACGTCGGCGTCGGGGCACTCGTCGGCCGGGAGGAGCGTGCCCCTCTGCGCGTGCTCGGCGTGGAGGGCGGTGCCCGGCAGCGGGGTGTAGAGCATGAACTGGTGGAACTCGGTGTCGTGCGCGACCGCGTGGGCGATCGCCTCGTCGATGGTGTCGGGCCCGTGCTCGGGCAGCCCGATGATGCTCGAGCCCAGCACGCGGATGCCGTGCGCCTGCAGCTCCGCCACCAGGGAGCGGGTATCCGCGCCGCGCAGCTTGACGTATTCGCTGGCCTTCCCTTCCAGCCCCATCCAGAGCCAGGAGATGCCGAGCCCGACCAGCTCCTCCATGGAGTAGAGCCGCAGGGTGTTGGCCGAGCTGAAGACGTAGAGCGACCAGGCACGGCCGTGCCCTCGCATCAGGGCCAGCAGGCGCAGCGCGCGCTTGCGGTGCAGCAGGAAGTTCTCGTCCATGACGAAGAACGAGCGCACGCCCGTCTCCTTCTCGAGCGCGCGCATCACCGCGAACAGCTCGTCGCCGGTGCGGTAGAAGTCCACGAACCGGCCTTTGCCGCCGAACATCGCCGAGGTCGAGCAGAAGTTGCAGCCCATCGGACAGCCGACCGACGGCAGCAGGGTGGCGGCGGTCTCGCCGCGGCGCTCCGCCAGGGACACGCCCATCGTGCGCGACCCGATCGCGGAGGGGATCACGGGGTGACGGAGCGGCCGGGCCGGGTCCTCGCCCAGGTACGCGCGCAGCCAGGCCACGCCCTCCCCCCGCACGATGTGGTCGGCGTCGATCAGGCGGTCGAGGCCCGGCCGGTTCGCGAGGTGGCCGCCGACCACGATCGCGGCGCGGGGGAGGTGCTCGCGCACCAGCGCGCACATCTTCTGCACCTTGCCCAGGTTGGGCAGGATGGCGCTGATCCCGACCACGTCGTAGGGCACGGCTCGCAGCTCCTGCTCGAAGCGGTCGAGGGTGGGAAAGTCGAGCAGCGCGCAGGGGGCCTGCACGTTGGCCTGCATCAGCATCAGGCCCCAGGAGCGGTGGAACATGCGCAGGGAGAACACGCCCTGCGCGCGCGTCACCTGGTTGTGGTACAGCTCCATCGGGTTCACCGCGCGGCTGCCGTAGGCGTCGTCGCGCGCGTAGGGCCCGAACACGCTGCTGAGCAGGACCCGGGCCTGCGAGCCCAGGGGATGTCGCGGCGCCGCTGGCGCGGCGAGAGCTCGAGTGGACATGGCGCGCAGGCTAGCAGTCCGCCGCGCCGGTCAACGTCACAGTTGTGTTTTTCCTGCGCGTGCGTGGCCGCGCGCTCGCCGGCCGTGCCTGATGCATCCGCATCAGTCCGGTGCGGGGCACGCGCGCCATCCGGGAACGTTCGATCCATTCAATTCGAACGACCCGGCTCGTACCGTATGGTCATGAGCGGACCCTTCGGGCACGGCGAGCACCTGGTGCGCGTGGCCGGACTGCTGGCGGCCGGGCTGCTCTTCTTCCTCCTTGCCCGCGCGGTGCTCGTACCGTCCGACTTCGGCGTGTACGGCCACTACCGCGCGAGTGCGCTGGCGGACAACCGAGCGCGTCCGCTCGTGCACGCGGGCCGCGCCGCCTGCGCCCCGTGCCACGCCGAGCGCGCCGCCGAGCTGGCGAAGGGGAAACACGCCGGCGTGGGCTGCGAGAGCTGCCACGGTGCGCTCGCGGCGCACGCCGCGGACGCGAAGGCGCACAAGGCGCGGAAGCCGGATGGGCGCGCCCTGTGCCTCACCTGCCACCGCTTCAACGTGGCGCGGCCCGCGTCCTTCTCCCAGGTGGACCCCCGGGAGCACGCGCCGGAGGGCGCCTGCACCGATTGCCACGCGGCCCACGATCCGGGCCCCTGACGAGGCGAAGAGGGCAATGACCGCCGACCGCCGCCAGTTCCTCCGCGAGACCGGGAAGCTCCTGCTCCTGACCGGCGCGGCCGGGCTCGCCTTCGACCACGTGATCGCCGGCCAGCCCGAGAGCGCGCCGGGCTACGACGCCACCCGGCACTGGTGGGGCATGCTGATCGACGTCGAGAAGTGCATCGGCTGCGGCCGCTGCGTGGCGGCCTGCAAGGAGGAGAACGGCGTCTCGCCGGAGCCGTTCTACTTCCGCACCTGGGTCGAGCGCTACCACGTGCGCGGCGACGACCTCGAGCACCCGGTCGTGGACTCGCCGCACGGCGGCAAGGACGGCTTTCCCGAGCGCTACCGGACCGGCGAGGGCAAGACGTTCTTCGTGCCGAAGATGTGCAACCACTGCGCGGACTCGCCTTGCGTACAGGTCTGCCCGGTGGGGGCCACCTTCCACGCGCCCGACGGAGTCGTGCTCGTGGACAAGAAGTACTGCATCGGCTGCCGCTACTGCGTGCAGGCCTGCCCGTACGGCTGCCGCTACATCGACCCCGCCCTGCACGTGGTCGACAAGTGCGACCTCTGCTATCACCGCATCGCGCAGGGCCTCACCACCGCGTGCTGCGAGGTGTGTCCCACCGGCGCGCGGCAGCTGGTGGACCTGAAGGACCCGGAGGACCCCATCCACGAGTACCTGCGCACGCACAAGGTCCACGTGCTGAAGCCGCACATGGCCACGAAGCCGAAGGCGTTCTACAACGGCCTCGATGGCTCGGTGAGATAGCGCCATGGAGCAGCTCCTGAGCCGCGTCGACGGTTACATGTACCCGAACGAGGTGGAGCTGCAATGGAGCGTGCTGATCGTGCTCTACCCGTTCATCACGGGCCTGGTGGCGGGGGCGTTCATCCTGGCTTCCCTGGAGCGCGTCTTCAAGGTGGACGCGGTCAAGCCCACGTACCGGCTCGCGCTGCTCACCGCGCTGGCCTTCCTGCTGGTGGCGCCGCTGCCGCTGCAGCTCCACCTGGGGCACCCGGAACGCTCGGCCCAGATGTACTTCACCCCGCACAGCAGCTCGGCCATGGCCATGTTCGGCTTCGTGTACCTCTGGTACCTGATGGGCGTGCTGCTGCTCGAGATCTGGCTGGAGTACCGTCCGGAGTTCGTGGCCTTCGCGAAGGCGACGCCGGGATGGCGGGGCCGCGTCTACCGCGTGCTGACGCTCGGGTCCTACGACGTGAGCCCGGAGGCGCTGCACATCGACGACCGGGTGGGATGGGCGCTCACGGTCATCGGCATCCCCTCGGCCTTCCTGCTGCACGGCTACGTGGGGTTCATCTTCGGGTCCATCAAGGCCAACCCTTGGTGGTCGACGCCCTTGATGCCCATCGTCTTCCTCTTCTCGGCGATCGTCTCCGGCATCGCGCTGGTGCTGCTGATGTACGTGGTCACCTGCTGGCTGCGCCAGCAGCGCACGGACATGCGCTGCCTGGACACGACCGCGCGTTACCTGCTCTACGCGTTCCTGATCGACTTCTCGCTGGAGATGCTCGACCTGCTGCACCGCGTGTACGAGGCCGACGAGTCCTTCAAGACGCTCGATTTCATGGTGCAGACGCGCCTGTACACCTCGCAGATGGTGGTGCAGATCGGCCTGGGCACCGTCGCGCCGCTGGCGCTGCTGGCGCTCACGCAGATCGTCGGCATGAGCGAGAGGGCGCGCCGGAACTCCTACGTCGTGGCCGCGTTGCTCACCCTGGTCGGCATCTTCGCCATGCGCTGGAACGTGGTCATCGGCGGGCAGCTCTTCTCGAAGAGCTTCCTGGGCTACACGACGTACAAGATGGCTTTCGCCACGCGCGAGGGCCTTCTGGCCACCGTGCTGCTCCTGCTGACGCCGTTCGGCATCCTGTGGGGCCTGGTGCGCCTGCTGCCGCCCTGGGCCGAGGCCCCGGCGCCGGAGCGCCCTCCCGCGCTTCCGGCCGCCTCCTGACGCGCGGAACCGTGGCCTTTCAGTAGCGCACCGCCACCCCGAGCGTCGCGCCGTGCGCCGTGTAGCGGTAGAAGGCGTCGTTCGACCTCTGCCGCGTGAAGTCGTAGCCGGCCTGCAGGTCCAGCTCGACCGCCCCCGTGCGTGCGCGCAGCAGGGGCAGCGAGGCGGCCAGCGCGGCACGCAGGATGCGGTCGGACCGCAGCGGACCGCCGGCCACGGGCAGGCCGTCGGCGCCGAGGGCCAGCGCGGCCGTGAACTCCTTGCGCACGCCGTCCACGGACGCCTCCAGTGCCGCCCCGCCCGGCCGCACGTGTTTGAGCGCCGCGCGCCATCCCCACGCGTCGCTGGCGAACGGGTCGTCGTAGACGCCGTCGTCGAAGAAGAGGGCGGGCGTGGTGACCAGCGCCGGCGGCGCGCCTCCCCACACCTGCCGTGACCAGACCTGCACCGACACCCCGGTGCGGTCGGCCAGCGACTGTGCCAGCCGCGCCAGCACGTGCACCTGCCCGGCGCGCTCCTCCGCCGTCGTCGCGGGGGCCACCGGCCGCAGTCCCGGGCCCATGCCTCGCCGTCCGCCGCCCGCCGCCGCCGCGAACGCGCCGAAAGAGGGCGTCGCGATGGTCAGCGGCTCGCCCTCGTACGACTTGCCGCCGACGTGGACCTGGGCGATGACCGTGGTGCGCGAGGGCAGGTTCAACCGCAGGCCGGCGTGGCCGCCATGCTGGAGCTGGTCGAGCGCGGGCAGGTCGGGAAAGCGGCGGGAGTCGATCCGGTAGCCAAGCCACGCCGTCATCGCCTGCGCCGGGCGCAGCTCGAGGTTCATCAGGGCGCCGAGTGCCCTGAAGTCGGCGGCCGACCAGGCCTCGCCGTTGGCGCGCAGCGTCGCGTCGAGCCCCAGGAAGAGCCGCGCCCCGCCGCCGAGGTCGGTCGCCGACACGCCGCCCGCGCGGTGGACGGCATACGTCCACGCGCCGGGCGTGCTGAAGTCGCCCGCGTCGAGCTCGTAGAAGAGCCGGCCGCGCGAGCCCAGCGCGTACTCCACCGCGATGCCGCCGGCGAGCGCGCTCTGCCCCTGGGCGGCCCCGTCTTCGGCGGAGAAGCTCTCCGCCGCCCCGGCCACCGTGGCCTCCAGGCGGGCCTGGGCGAACGACGCGGGCGCGGGCACGGCCAGCGCCAGCGCCAGAACCGCGCGGCGCCCGAGACGTTCCCGCCACGGCGATCTGGTGCTCATCGAGTGCCTCGCGAAGAAGAGAGCGGCTCCGGGCGGCCCGACGTGGACCGCCCGGAGCAGCCCGCGTTCACGGCCGGCGGCCGCGGCGGCCGCCTTGGCCCTTGGGTCCGGTGCCGTCGCAGGTGCCGCCGCACGTCCCGGAGCCCGCGCCGTAACCCGAGCCGTCCCGCGGGCCGACGCCGCGGTTGCCGGTGCCGTCGCCCGGCCCGTGCCGCTTGCCACGCTGGCCGCCGCGCGTACCGGCGCGCGCCTGGTAGGTGTCGCAGATGCCGTCGCCGTCGTGGTCCACGAAGTTCGGGCCGACCCCGGCCGGCGCGGCCGTGTCCGCGGGCGTCGCCGGCGCCGTCTGCGCCGCCGCCGCCACGGTGAGCGCGAAGAGCGCTCCCAGCGTCAGAGCCATCAACCGTTTCATCTCTTCCTCCTCGTTGCGGACGGGCCTCGTCGCCGTCCGCCTGTCGAAGAGGCAAGGAGGGGGCCAGCGGTGCCGCGGGGACCTGGTCCGCGCAACCCGATGACGTGCAGGCGGTTGTCGGCGCGCGCCCCCGGCGCGCTTTACGCAGCCTCGACCAGCGCGTCGAGCCGCT
>DATBIZ010000112.1:0-4830 GCA_036556645.1 Vicinamibacteria bacterium
TTGCCGTTGCTGTGCAGGTTGCCGCCGATGTGACGGTACTCGAGCCCGACCTTCCACGTGTGGCGGTCTCGGATCCAGGTCAGCAGGTTGTTGGCGATGTAGGTCGGCCGGGTGGTGACGTTGCCCTCGTTGATGCCGGCGTTGCAGCCGAAGGCGCTGAACCCGTCGCTGAACTGCAGCAGCGGCGGGTAGTTGCTGGCGTTGGGCACGCCCGAGATCTGCGGGAGCTGGCCGACCGCGACCGCGTTCACGCAGCCGTAGCCCTCGTTCCGGTTCAGGTAGCCGAACGAGAAGTGGTGCAGCAGGTTCGGCCCGAACGTGTGGTCCCAGTTGAGGCGGTTGACCCAGGAGTTCTGCGGGTCCGAATAGGTCTCGGTCGCGATCTCGCGCGGCAGGATGGACACGAACTTCGCGGGCGCGCGCTGGTGCCAGATGGAGATGGACACGTGGTCCTTGGAGCCGATGTAGGTGTCGAACCGGCCCATCACGTAGTTGCTGTTGCCCAGGATGGTGTCCGGCACCGGCGTGGGCGCCAGGTAGTTGTTGAGCGGCCCGTCGCTGGTCGGGTTGGGCAGGAACTGCAGCCACTGCCGGGCCAGGGGGCTGATCCGGTTCGCGGGGATGATGTTGCCCGGGAAGGGGTCGCGCACCACCACGCCGCCCTCGATACGCGTGGTGGCCGGGTCGTAGATCGGGATCAGGTTGCCCGAGGCGTCGCGCCAGTCGCTGAAGTCGCCGTTGCGCTGCCGCGCCGAGGGGATCGAGATGGTCGGCCGGTTCACGCCGCCCTCGATGCGGAAGCCCTCGACGTTCACGTAGAAGTACGACTTCACGTTGCTCGACCAGAGGCCCGGCACCTTGGCCGGCCCGCCGAGGTTGGCGCCGAAGTTGTGCTGCGTGTTCTCGGGCTTGGCGTCGGCGCCCCACTGGGTGGCGTTGAGCGCGTCGTTGCGGAAGTACTCGAACAGCGCGCCGTGGAAGCTCTCGCCGCCGGACTTGGTGGTGGCGATCACCTGCCCCGAGGTGCTCGAGCCGTACTGCGGCTCGTAGCTCGACGTGAGCACCTTCATCTCGCTCACCATGTCGGGCGAGAACGGGAAGTCCTGGAAGAGCGACACCATGCCGCTCTGGCTCATGTGGCCCTGCTGCATGCTCACGCCGTCGAGCACCGCCTCGTCGCCGAGCGACTGCCCGCCGTTGATGCGCGCGTCGAACGGGTTGGCGCGGCCGCCGGTGGTGACGCCCGGCGCCAGGATCACGAACGCGGCCGAGGAGCGCACGGTGCCCGACACCAGCAGGGGGAGCCGCTGAAGGGTGTCCGGCGCGATGCCGTCCTCGTGGGCGCCGCTCTCGTACTTGAGCGTCGTCTCGGCTTCGACCGTCAGCTCCTCGGCGGTGCCGCCCACCGGCAGCGTGACGTCGAGGCGCAGGTTCGCGTTCATCGTGACCTCGATGCCGGTGCGGGTCACGCTCTGGAACCCGGCGTGCGACGCGCGCAGCTCGTAGGTCCCCGGCACCAGGTTGCGGAAGGCGTATTCGCCGTCGTCCGCGGTGGTGCGCCGGGTCTCGATCCCGGTCGCGACGTTGCGCAGCACCAGCTCCGCGCCGCCGACCACCGCGTCGCTCTGATCCACGACGCGGCCGGCCACGGATCCGGCGAAGCTCTGGGCCTGGGCGACCACCGGCAGGAGCGCGGCGAGGACGGCCAGCGGAACGCGGACCACGACATGGCGCATGGAGGGCCTCCGGTTAGACGTCAGACGACTGGAATGGCAGTGCCTGAATCTAGCCTCGCCGTTTGCGGGCTGTCAAGCAGTTTCCGTATAGTCACCCCGTCCCTCGCATGCGCTGGTGCTCCTCGCGGTCCCGTCCCTGCCGGGCGCTGCTGCCGTTCGCGGCGGTGCCGCTGGCCACGGTGGTCTCCGCCGCGGCGCCCCCGCCGTCGCCGACGCGCGGGCCGGACCAGTGCACGCGGGCGTTCGATCGCGGCGATTACGCGGGCGCGGTCGCGGCGTGCTCGCGCCGGCTGGCCGCGGCGCCGCGCGACGCCGCCGCCGTGCTGGTGCGCGCCCGCGCCGAGGCGGCGCGCGGCCGGCTCGACGAGGCCTACGACGGGTTCCGCCAGGCGCTCCGGCTCGAGCCGCGCAGCGCCGACGCGCTCTACTACCTCGGCATGACCGCGGGGGCGCTCGCGCAGCGCGAGAACGAGCGGCTGCTCGCGATGGCCCCCCGCTCCGCGCGCGCGCTGCAGCTCGAGGGCGAGTCGCACGAGGCGCAGGGGCGCCCGCACGAGGCCGCCGCCGCGTACCAGGCCGCGCTGGAGATCGAGCCCGCCTCCGTCGAGCTGCTGGTGGCCATGGCGGACCTGATGCGCTCGCAGCTCCACTTCGACGAGGCGCTCACCTACTACGAGCGAGCGCGCGCGCTCGCTCCGCGGCGCTACGACGTGCTCTACGGCCTCGGCGTCGTGCACTCGTTCCGCCGCGATCACGCGGCGGCGGTGGCGCGGCTGCGCGAGGCGCTGGCGGCCGACCCCGCCTCGGCGGCCGCGCGCTTCGCGCTCGGCCGCTCGCTGCTGCTGGCCGGCGACGCCGAGGGCGCCGTGCGCGAGCTCGCCGCCGTGATCGCGCGCGCGCCGGACATGCGCGAGGCGCACTACACGCTCGGCCGCGCCTACCAGGCGCTCGGACGCCACGAAGAGGCGCAGCGCGCGTTCACGCGCGGCAAGGAGCTGACCGCGCGGCCGTTCGTCGAGGCCGATCCGGCCCCGGAAGCGCCGGAGCCCGAGTAACACGATGCGCGCAGCGGTGATCGGCGTGCTGGCCCTCCTCGCCGCGCCGGCCCTGCCCCCGACCGCGGCGCCGCCGGCCGCCTCGGACGCCGCGGTGGCGGGCGTGGGCTACGTGGATGCCACGCAGGCCGCGGGCCTCCACGCCTTCCGCCAGGTCTCGGGCAGCGCGGCCAAGGACTACATCTTCGACGCGACGGGGACCGGCCTGGCGCTCTGGGACTACGACGCTGACGGGTGGCTCGACGTCTACCTGGTCAACGGCGCGACGCTGCCCGTGCTCCGCGGCCAGGAGACCGCGCCGCCGGCCGCGCTCTTCCGCAACCGCCGCGACGGCACGCTCGTGGACGTGACCGCCGCCGCCGGGGTCGAGAACCGCCGCTGGGGACAAGGCGCCTGCGTGGGCGACGCGGACAACGACGGCCGCCTCGAGCTGTTCGTCACGAACATCGGGAAGAGCCGCCTCTACCGCGGGAGCGCGGGCGGGTCCTTCGCGGACGTCGCGGAGAAGGCTGGCGTGGCCGTGGACGGCTGGTCCACCGGCTGCGCGTTCGGCGACTACGACCGCGACGGGTGGCTCGACCTGTTCGTGGCCGGCTACGTCGCGCTCGACCTCGCCCGGCTGCCGCCGGCGCCGCCCACGGCGGCCTCGTCCAGCAAGCCGGCCGGCGACCGCGGCGAGCCCCCGCGCGGCGGCGGCATGGGCGCCGCCTACAGCGCCGGGATCGCGTTCTGCGAGTACCGCGGCCAGCCGGTGATGTGCGGACCGCGCGGGCTCAAGGGCGCGCCGGACCGGCTGTTCCGCAACAACGGCGACGGGACCTTCACCGACGTCAGCGCGCGCGCCGGCGTCGCCGACGCCTCGGGCTTCTACGGCCTCGGCGTCGCGTGGGTGGACCTCGACGGCGACGGCTGGCTCGACCTCGTCGTCGCGAACGACTCGACGCCGAACCACGTCTACCGCAACCGCGGCGACGGCACGTTCGAGGACGTCAGCTACGCCTCGGGCGCCGCGCTGAACGAGGCCGGGCAGGAGCAGGCGCACATGGGCGTGGCGGTCGGCGACTACGACAACGACGGCCGGCCCGACCTCCACATCACCAACTTCGCGGACGACTACAACGTGCTCTACCACAACGACGGCGGGGGGCTCTTCACCGACGTCTCGTTCTCGGCCGGCGTGGGCCGCACGAGCATCCCCTTCCTCGGCTGGGGCACCGACTTCCTCGACTACGACAACGACGGCTGGCTCGACCTGTTCGTGGCCAACGGCCACGTCTACCCGATCGTGGACCGCTTCGAGTGGAACACGTCCTACCGCCAGCGGCCGCTGCTCTTCCGCAACGTCAAGGGCCGCTTCACCGAGCTCGGCCGTTCCGCCGGCGAGGGGTTTCTCGCGCCCCGCTCGCTGCGCGGATCCGCGGTCGGCGATCTGGACAACGACGGCGACCTCGACATCGTGGCCAACGGCCACGACGAGGCGCCGCTGGTCCTCCGCAACGAAGGTGGCGCGCGCGCCGGCCACTGGCTCCAGGTGCGCCTGGTCGGCGACCCCGCGCGCAAGACGCCGCGCGACGCGATCGGCTCCCTCGTCTACTGCACGGCCGGCGGCCTGCGCCGCCGCGGCGAGGTGGCCTCGGGACGGTCGCACGTGTCGCAGTCGGACCTGCGCGTGCACTTCGGCCTCGGGACGGCCACGAAAGTGGATCGCCTCGAAGTGCGCTGGGCGAACGGGGAGACGGTGACGTACCCGGTTGACGGAGTGGACCGCCTGGTGGTGATCGACCAGGGTGGCGCCGGCGGCGTCGCGCGCAGCGCGGCGGCGACGGCGCAGGGGGGCTCGGGGGGAGCGCGAGGGCCATCGTCGCAGCCGTACCATCGGCCCGAGCGATCCCCCCGAGATGACGGAGACCAACAACCATGAGCGACACAATCACGCGGCGCCAGGTGCTGAAGCTGGGAGCGGGGGCGGCCGCCGCACTGGCCGCCGGCGCGTCCGCGGCCGCCCATCCGGCCACCACCTCGCGCCCCAGGCGCGTGAT
>DATBIZ010000113.1:0-4587 GCA_036556645.1 Vicinamibacteria bacterium
CAGCGCCGTGGCGAGCGTGGCCACCTCCCGGCCACGGAAGACCGCGCGGACGCGGCGCTCGCGGTCCACCACCAGCACGGTGGGCACCACCAGGCCCGGGCGGCCGGCCTCGCGCAGCAGCGCTTCGAGCTGTTCGTAGGCGCGCTCGTCCACGAAGTAGGCCGGGAGGCGGATCCGCTCGCGGGACAGGAACTCGCGGACCACCTGGCGCTCGGTCGCGTCGTCGGGCAGGTGCATCGCGATGGCGACGACACCGAGACCCTCCGGCGCATGCCGGCTCGACAGCGCCTGGAGCCGCGGCATCTCCGCCCGGCACGGTTCGCACCACGTGGTCCAGAGGGCGACGAGCGTGACCTCGGCTGCGAGGCGCACGTCCCGGGGCGCGCCGCCGTCCACCCCCGCCAGGCGCATCGGCGGGAACGCCACCTCGCCGCCCACTTCAGGGCCTGCCGCCGGGACGCCGCCGAACACCTCCGTGTCGGGGTTGTACGCGGCCCAGACGTGCCACTCCACCACGTATCCGTCGAGCCGCAAGAGCCGCTCGCCCCGGAGAGGACCCTCGACCGCCAGGCCCTCGGCCGACCAGGAGGTGCCGGTCTCGTCGTCGCGCATGGCGGCCGAGGCCATGGCCGCGGCGCGGAAGGTCAGCGTCCGTTCGCGGATCCGACGGTCGAAGGCGACGGCCTCGAGATCACCCGGCGCGAGCAGTACGACCGGCACGCCGAAGGCGTCGTCGCCGAGCGGGCCCCGCGCCCGCAGCTCGGGAAGCGGGTACGCGCGGCGCCCGCCCGCGACTTCGAGCCCGTAGACCAGCGCGTTCTCCGGCAGCCGGGTGTCCCAGCCGCTCAGCGTCAGGCCCATCTCGGCGACGATCCCCCACTTGCCGGGCTCGTACCACGACCCGTGGCCGCCGCGCACCTGGGCCGGGCCCCAGGCCACACTCGTGGCGGGGTGCCGTGCCTTCCACTCCGACCAGCGCGTGAGGGCGAGCGGGATGCGCTCCAGCTTCCGTCCGGCCAGCGGCCCTTCGAGCCCACGGCCGCTGAACGGCGCCCAGAGGGTGCGGGTCTCGCGGTCCCTTGCGATGATCGTGCCGTTGTACACCCCGGCGGTCTCCAGGGTCAGCAGCCGGCGGTCGAGCTCGCGCCGGAACGCGGCGGCGCCCGTGCACTGCTCACAGAAGGTGACGACCACGGGCGCGCCGCGCACGGTGTCGTTGACGACGTGGAAGTTCTTGACCACCCACCACGGATACGCGCGCGCCTCACCGGCCACCACGATGCCCAGGACGACGTCCTCCTCGCGCATGTGGGTGGCGCGCGCCCCCGGCACGACCGTGGGCTCTTCCATGGCCGGGTGGGCGGCCGCGATCGCCTGGCCGCGGATGCGGTCCGCGATCGACGGCGTTTCCGCGGCGATGCCCGCCGTGGCGGGGGCGAGAGCGAGCCACGCCGCGCCCGTCGCGCCCACGACCGACCGTCCCGGTCCCCGCACGCGGCTCCTCCCGCCACGAATATAATCGCTCCATCGCGCGCGTCGTGGTCTCGCAGGCGCGCGGGCCAGGTCATCACGTGGGTACCGGCGCACGAATCACGATGGCGGGGGGCCTGGCCGTGGGCCTGCTGGCCGGAGCCGTGGTCGGCGCCGCGGGCGGCGGCCGCGATCCCGCCGAACTTCAGCTCCTCGACCTCGACGGCCGGCGTGTGGCCCCATTCCACGATCCCACCGCCCGCGGGTTCGTGTTCGTCCTGGCCCGCACGGACTGCCCCATCTCGAACCGCTACGCGCCCGAGCTGCAGCGCCTCCATCGCCGGTTCGCTCCGAAGGGCCTCGTCTTCCGCCTCGTCTACCCGGACGCGGGGGAAGACGTGGAGGCCATCCGAAGACACGCGCGCGATTTCGCCTACCCCTTTGCCGCCCTTCGCGACCCGGAGCACGGCCTGGTGCGGCTGGTGCGGGCCACGGTCACGCCGGAGGCCGCGGTCTTCGTGGCGGAGCCGCCCGGTCCGCGGCTCGTCTACCGCGGGCGCATCGACGACCGCTACGTGGACTTCGGCACCACCCGCGCCGTGCCCACCACGCGGGACCTCGAACAGGTGCTGGAGGCGGTGGCCGCCGGACGGAAGGTCCCCCTGCGGACGACGGCGGCCGTGGGATGTTTCATCCCCCGGGCCGAATGATCCTGCGGCGGGCCATCGGCTGGGCGGCTCTCGCCCTCGCCGTGGCTGCCGCCGGCTGCCGTGAGGCGCCCGGCGCGGCGGCGAAACCGCCGCACGAAACGGGCCCGGTCACGTTCAACGCCCACGTCGCGCCGATCATCCTCGAGCACTGCGCGCCCTGCCACCGCCCCGGCGAGGCCGGCCCGTTCAGCCTCCTCGACTACGCGGACGTCCGGCGGCGCGCCGAGCAGATCGCGCGGGTGACCGCCCGGCGCTACATGCCGCCCTGGCCGCCGGAGCCGGGGCACGGCGAGTTCGCGGGAGAGCGCCGCCTCACCGACCGGCAGATCGCGCTGATCCAGCGCTGGGCCGGCGAAGGAACGCCCGAAGGCGCCGCGGAGGACCGGCCGGAGCGGCCGCACTTCCCCGAGGGCTGGCAGCTCGGGCCGCCCGACCTCGTGCTGGAGGCGGAGGCCTACACGGTGCCCGCCGAAGGCACGGACGTGTTCCGCAACCTCGTCGTGCGCGTCCCGCTCCCCGGCTCGCGGTACGTGCGGGCCCTCGAGCTCCGGCCGGGGAACAAGACGGTCGTCCACCACGCCAACGTGCTCCTCGACCGCACCCGCTCCGCGCGCCGGCTCGACGCCGGCGATCCGGGCCCGGGCTTCGCGGGCATGGACGTCGAGCTGGAGTCGGAGAGCTTCGAGCCCGACAGCCACTTCCTCTTCTGGAAGCCGGGCACCGCCGCCGTGCGCGAGCCGGAAGGCATGGCCTGGCGGGTGGACGGCGACACCGACCTGGTGCTCAACCTGCACCTGCAACCCTCCGGCAAGCCCGAGGTGATCCGGCCGGTGGTCGGGCTCTACTTCACGACGAAGGTGCCCACGCTCCACCCGATGCTCGTGCAGCTCGAGCACGACGGCGCCATCGACGTGCCGCCGGGCCGGACGGACTTCGCGGTGACGGACCACTACCGCGTGCCGGTGGACGTGGAGGTCCTCGGCATCTACCCGCACGCCCACTACCTCGGCCACGAGGTGGAGGCGTTCGCGACCCTGCCCGACGGCACGAAGCGGTGGCTGATCCGCATCCCGGACTGGGACCTGAACTGGCAGGCGGTGTACCTGTACCGCCGGCCCGTCCCCCTGCCGCAAGGCTCGACCATCCACATGCGCATCACCTACGACAACTCGGACGCCAACCCGCGCAACCCGAGCCGGCCGCCGCGGCGGGTGCGCGCCGGCAACCGCTCCTCGGACGAGATGGGCCACGTCTGGCTCCAGCTCCTGCCGCGGCAGCGCGACGACCGCTGGCTGCTCCAGGAGGCCTCCATGCGGCGGCGCCTGGAGAAATACCCGGGCGACTTCGTCGCCCACCTGAACCTGGGCGCGGTGCTCGAGCAGAGCGGACGGTGGCCGGAGGCCGCGCGCCACTACGAGGCCGCCCTCCGGCAGCGCCCGCGCAGCGCGCCCCTGCTCAACAACCTGGGCGCGCTCCGCCAGGCCATGGGCGATCCCGACGAGGCGCGGCGGCTCTTCCGCGAGGCCGTGCACGCCCAGCCCGACCATGCGAGCGCCCGCTACAACCTGGGCAACGCCCTGGCCGCGGCCGGCCGGTTCGAGGAGGCGCTCGCACACTTCCGCGAGGTCGCGCGGCTGCGTCCCCATGACGTCGGCGCGCGGGCCAACCTCGGCGCGGCGCTGCTCGCCACCGGGCGCGCGGCCGAGGCCGTGGCCACCCTCCGCGCGGTGGTCGCGGCCGAGCCCGGGGCCGGGAACGCCCGGTTCAACCTCGGCCGCGCCCTGGCCGCACGCGGCGACCTGGCCGGAGCCGCCGAGCAGTTCGAGCACGCGGTCCGCATCGACCCCACCGACGCGGCGGCCCGGCAGAGCCTCGATCAGACGCGCGCGCGCCTGCGCGCGTCGCCCTGAAGACGAAGGGCAGGGAGCGCGCGCCCCCTGCCCTTCGAACCGACCAGCGGCTCAGGCCCTCAGAACGTGAACCGGGCCCCGAACTGCAGGTTGCGCTGCACGTGGTTCGGCGCCGTGCCCGTGATGAAGCCGGCGGTCGGGTTCAGGTTCCCGGGCACGCCGACCTCGGAGTTCGGGTTGCCGAGGTTCACGTGGTTGAAGACGTTCTGGGCCTCGATGCGCAGCTCCAGGTTGGTGCGGTCGGTGATGCGGAAGTTCTTGAAGAGCGACGCGTCCACGTTCCAGAAGCCCGGGCCGCGCAGCTCGTTGCGTCCCATGTTCCCGAACGTGCCGCGCGCGGGACGCCCGAAGGCGCTCCCCGCCGAGCCGATCGGCGTCACGTTGAAGTAGGGCGAGGTCAGCCCGTCGCCGCTTCCGACCCCCGGATCGCCGACCAGGTCGGGGCGGTTGGGGCCGGTGTCCCGGTCCTGCCCCGCGTCGCGGTAGCTCACGTTGAA
>DATBIZ010000114.1:0-12447 GCA_036556645.1 Vicinamibacteria bacterium
GGCGGCGCCGAGCGGCTCGAGGTACCAGCGGAAGTTCCGCTCGTAGGACTCGAGCTGCTGGCGGAAGGCGGTCCACTCGAAGCCGAAGGACCGGTAGGTGCGCGCGCGCACGTCGTCGCCCTCGGCGCCGTCGAGCAGCCGCATCAGGTCGCCCGGGAGCAGCCGCGGGACGCCGTCCACGACCGGGAAGGAGTGGCGGCCGCAGCTCAGGCGCGCCTCGGCCGGCGCGAGCGGAAGCGCGCACTCCGGGCAGCGCAGCACGGCGGCCAGCGCGGACCCCGTCATCCCGCCGCCTCCCGGAAGACCGCCGCCACGCGCGGCGCCTGCACGCGCGCGCTGTAGCAGCGCTCGACGGTCTCGCGCGCCGCCGCGCCCAGGCGCGCGCGCAGCCCCGCGTCCCGGAGCAGCTCCGCGAGGGCGTCCACCCACTCGTCGTCGGTCCGCGCGTGCAGGCCGCTCACGCCGTGCGACACGATGACGGCGTTGGCCCCCACCGGGGAGACGACGGCGGGCACGCCCAGCGCCATGTACTGCAGCGCCTTCATCCCGCACTTGCCCCGGGACCAGTCGTCGTCGGGCAGCGGCATCACGCCGACGTCGATCGGGCGCAGGTCCTCGACCTCGGTCTGCGGCCGCCACGGCAGGCACCGCACGTCGAGGCCCGGCACCTCGACGTGTCCGCCGATCACGCGCAGCTCGAACGGCACCCGCGCCCGGAGCCGGCGCAGCGCGGGCGCGAGCGCGAGCAGGTGCGGCAGCGTGGTGAGGCTCCCCGTCCATCCGACGACAGGCACGCCGTTGGGCGGGCGGGCCCGGACCTGGTACTCGTCCGTGTCCACCGTGCTCGGCACCACGGTCACGCGCCGCGCGTGGACGGCGGCGAAGCCCGCCAGCACCTCGTTCCCGGCGATCACGTGCCGCGCCAGCCCGCACAGCGCGGCGGCCTTGCCCGCCGGCTTCAGCGCGCGGGCCCAGGCGTTGGCGGGGCTCGTGTCGGCCAGGTAGATGGCGTCGTCGAAGTCGAACACCACGGGGCGGCGCCGCGCGTGCAGCCGCTCGAGCCAGGGCGGCCCGAGCAGCGCGGCCTCGCGGAACACGTACACGACCTCCTCGCCCGCGGGCAGGGCCCGCTCGGCCAGCCGGTGCGCGTAGCCGCGGAGCGTCTCCGCCGTCTTGCGCGCGACGCGGCCCGGGGCGTACAGCACGTCGAGGCCCCGCGCGGACAAGAACGGCGAGAGGGTGAGCTCCACCCCGTGGGGAGCGAGGTGCCGGGCCCACTGCTCGATCCGGTAGCGCTGGCCGCCGACGCGTCCGAGGGGATAGGGCACCAGCGCGCGGACGCGGGTCAAGAGGCCACGGCCATGCGGGCCGGCACGGCGGCCGGCGCCGGGAGCCGCCGCTGGCGGCGGCGCTCGATCCCGACGGAGGCGAACATCAGGTAGAAGGGCAGGACCTGGGCGCGGTGGCGGTACGCGGTCCCCGCGTTCGCCTCGCCCAGCGCGTACCCGAGCGTCAGGCCGCCGGTGATCAGCAGCACCATCATGCTGGAAGCCAGCCGGTGACGGACGAGCGCGACCACGCCCTGCGCGACCGCGGGCAGCAGCGTGTAGAAGAACAGCATCTCCGGCACGGTCAGCATCTGGCGGAGGTTGCCGACGGTCCAGGGGAACGGCGCGAGCAGGAAGAAGGCCAGCCCCTTGGGCAGGAACAGCGCGGCCTTCGCCGGCGTGGAGATGTCCGCGGTCGGCTCGAACCGGCTGCCCCCGATGGCGGTGCCCTGCCGGATCTCGTGCAGGGTCTCCAGGTCCAGGCTGCGCAGCGAGCGGTTCGAGCCGGCGGCCCGGTCCGCGTAGATGATCACGGACGCGAGCACCATCCCCAGGATCGCGTTGCGCACCAGGTGGGCCCGGTTCCGCACCAGGAACGACACCACCGCCGGCGCGGTCACCGCGAAGAAGATGTAGTCGCGGAACTGGATCACCAGCGCCACCGACCCCACCAGCAGCACCAGCGAGGCCAGGCTCAGCCGTTCCTGCAGCGCCATCGCGTGGCGGCAGATGAGCAGGATCAGCAGCAGCACCCAGCAATCCCGGATGTTCACCGCGGACCACAGCACCAGCGAGGGGAAGAACGTGGCGAACCGCGCCGCGCGCAGGGCCACCGCGGGCGACTCGGCGATGCTCAGGGTCAGGTCGTGGACGAGCCGGATGGACAGCGCACCCACCGCCGCGTTGACCAGCTTGGGCACCAGCTCCAGGTCGCCGAACACGGAATAGAGCGCGGCCACGATGTAGTAGTAGGCCTTCGGGCCGTCCTCGAGCAGCTTCCACGGATAGGCGACCGTCTCGCCGGACCAGTAGCGCGCGAGCCAGCCCGAGAAGAAGTGGTAGGTCTCGTGGTCCGGCGCGAACACGCTCTCGAGGTCCGCGGCGTAGAGCGCCACCGCCACCGTCGCGCGCAGGAGGAAGGCGATCCAGACCAGCTTGCGGAGCGCCGCCGCGCCGTCCGCGGGCAGGTTCACCGCGCGCCCAGCTCCTCGTAGAGGCGGCCATAGCGCGCGACGCCGACCTCGATCAGGTCGAAGCGCCGCGCCGCCACCTCGAGGCAGCGCCGGCGCAGGGCCGCGCGGTCGTGGACGGACTCGGCCACGAACCGCGCCGCGCGCGCGAGCTCCTCCTGGCCGAAGTCGCGGACGAGCACCCCCACGCCCTCCGCTTCCACGAAGTCCTCGAGGTCGCCCACCCCGGCGTTCGCGATCACGGGCACGCCGCAGGCCAGGTACTCCGCGATCTTGGTGGGGGAGGAGCCGGTCTTCGAAGGCACCGGCCGGATGAACGCGACGCCGGCGGTCGCGCGACGGAGGTACCGCGGGACGTCCGCGTAGTCGGCCGCCCGGCAGGTGACGTGGGCGGGATCGAGCCCGGCGCCGGCCGCGGCGTCCGCGATGGCGGCGGGGTCGGCGCGCGAGAGCAGCAGGAAATGGGCTCCACACTCGCGCGCGGCCAGCCGCGCCAGCGCCAGCATTTCGGGCAGAAGGTACCACGTCCCGACGGACCCGGCGTAGACGAGCAGCGGCCGCCCCTCGGGCAGCCCGTCCGCGGCGACGGGCCCGTCGGGCCGGAACACCTCGCGGTCCACGCAGCAGGGGATCACGACCGCCGGGGGACGGCGGCGTCGGCCGACCCGCGCCGCCAGCCGCTCGCTCAGGACGACCAGCCCGTCCGCGCGCTCGACCAGACAACGCTCGAGCGCGCGCGTGGCCCGGTACCGCCAGCCGCCGCGCGTCCAGTGGCCGATGTCGGCGTATTCGTCCGCGATCTCGCCCCGGAGGTCGAAGACGAGGCGCCCGCCGTGCAGCAGCCGCGCCAGCGCGGCCATCGCCGCCGCCATGTGGCTGCGCGCGTGGAAGAGGACCGCGTTCTCCCGCCGCGCCGCGCGCCACGCCGCGTAGGACCCCGCGGCCAGGTTGCGCAGCTTTCCCGCGAGGCCCGACCGGTAGAGCAGGGGCTGCCACGCGATGCCCGCGGCCTGCAGCTCGCGCCCTCGCTGCTCGCGGGCGAGCGGCCGCGCCAGGTCGGTCGGCTTCTCGAACGTGACCAGCACGAAGCGCACGCCGCGGCGGGTCAGCCCGCGCAGGTACGCGATCACCTGGCTCTGCCCGAGCGGCTCGAGCGCGCCGGTGTACGACACGTAGACGACCGTGGTCACCAGAGGCCGAGCAGGGCCGCCGTGCTCCGCAGTCCCTGCTTGAGCAGCGTCCCCGAGAGCCAGAGCGCACCGGTCAGCGCAGCCCAGGCGGCCACCCACGCCCGGCGCCTCACGCCGACCAGCGCGTCCGCCGCCATCACGTAGAGCAGCGGATCGTACGGGAAGCGCAGGCGCGGGCTGCCGTAGACCGCCGCGCTGAAGACCGCCAGCGCCGCGAAGGCCGCGAGGAGCAGCGCGTAGCGGCGCGGCCCCTGCCAGGCGGCCAGGGCGGCCAGGGGCACCGCGAACAGGTAGACCGCAGAGACGGCGCCGCCGCCCGCGCCCACCTCCCAGTCCACCGGCAGCCAGAAGAAGGCGAGCTTGAGCGCGGCCAGCCGCGCCGTCCGCAGCGGATCGGCGAGCGCGTCGCGGGCCGCCGCCGCCCGCAGCTCCCGGTCGGCGCGCACCTCGCCCTGCGCGTTCGCCTGCGCGACGGTCGCGTCCTGCGCCAGGACGCCGAGGAGGCGCCCGCCCGGAGGGTGATACGACGAGTAGAGCGTGATGCCGCCCTGCGTCGTGAGCACGGGCGCGTCCATCACCGCCGCGTTGCGCACGAGCCAGGGCGCGACCGCGAGCAGCACCCCGGCGGCCCACGCCGCGGCGGCGCGCCAGGCCCGCGGCCGCCGGAGGACGGACCACCCGGCGAAGACCGGCAGGAGCGGCACCGCCGCCGCCCGCGTGAGCACGGCCAGGCCGAACAGGATCCCGGCCGCCGCCTCACGCGCCGGGGCGCGCACCGGCGCCACCATCAGGCACAGCCCACCCAGCAGAAGGGCCTGGTAGAGGATCTCGCTCTGGAGCTTCGCGGTGGCGGCGACGTGGATCGGGTCGAGGGCGAGCATCGCGCCCGCGATCCACGGGGCCGGCGCCGGCGCGCCGAGGCGGCGGGCGAGAAGGACCACCAGCAGGCAGGTCAGCGCGCCGATCACCGCGTGCGCGGCGCAGGCCAGCCGCGGCGAGGCGCCGAGCGCGGCGAGGAACAGGGGATAGAGCGGGGGGCGGAAGGCGGTGGGCGCCCCGCCGGCGTCCACGAACCCCTCGCCGGCGAGGATCCCGCCGGCCAGGCGCAGATAGTCGGCGGCATCCGCCTCCGGCACCGCCGGATGCAGCGCCCAGGGCAGGCGGAGCAACGCGGCCAGGACGAAGAGCGCCAGGGCCGGCTTCACCGCCGGCTCCCGAGGCGGGCATAGAGCGACTCGAGCCGCCGCACCGTCTCGCGGATGTCGAAGGCCTCGGCGCGGAGCCGGGCGGCCCGGCCGAGCGCCCGCCGGCGGTCGGGCCGTTCCGCGAGGCACGCGATCGCGTCGGCCAGCGCGGCCGGATCCGCGGGCGGGACCAGCAGGCCGCTGGCGCCGTCCTCGACGATCTCCGGGATCCCGCCCACGCGCGAGGCGACCACGGCGGCGCCGCAGGCCATCGCCTCCAGCAGCGCGACGCCGAAGGCCTCGTAGAGCGAGGGAAACACGAACACGTCGCAGGCCCGCATCAGCTCCCGCACGTCGGACCGCCGCCCGAGCAGGCGCAGCGAGGTGCCGAGTCCGGCCGCGCGCGCCTGGGCCTCGAGCTCCGCGTGCAGCGGTCCCTCGCCGGCGATCGCCAGCGCCAGCGCGAGCCCGCGCGAGCGGCAGGCGGCGGCGGCCTGCAGCAGCAGCGTGTGGCCCTTCTGGCCATGCAGGCGGCCCACCGACAGCACCCGCAGCGCGCCCTGGGGCCACGCGTCCGAGGCCGGCGCGGAGGGAGGCGCGGGTGCGAAGTGGTCGAGGTCCACCCCGTTATGGATCACCTCGATGCCGGTCCACCCCATCTGCCGGCGGTAGTCCTCGGCCACGGCGGAGGACACGGCCACGAACGCGGCGTTCCGGCGCGCGGTCCAGCGGTCGAGCGCCTTGCGCGCCGCGAACCGCGGGCCGGGGCGAGACTCGTGCGTGTAGTCGGGGTTGTGGAGCGTGGTGACCACGCGCGCCGAGGGCGTGGCGCTCGCGGCGAGGCGGCCGAGCACGTTCGCGAAGTAGAGGTGGGTGTGGATCACGTGCGGGCGGTACGCGCGCAGCCGGCGGGCCAGGCGCGCCGCGCAGGCGAGCGGCCTCCGGCGCGGGCAGAGCGCGATGGGCTCCGCCCACACGCCGGCCGCCCGCAGGCGCGGCAGCAGGTGCAGCGGCGCGTCGAGCGCCAGCACGCGCGACTCGAAGCGGTCGGGGGCGAGCCGCTCGACCACGTCGGCCAGCAGCGTCTCCGCCCCGCCCGCGCCCAGGCTCTCGACCACGTGGGCGACGCGGAGCCGGCTCCCGCGCCCGTTCACCGCGCGGCGCGCCGCTGCGCGTAGAGCTCCAGCGTGTCGCCGGCGCGCCCGACGCGGAGCGCCGCGTTGACCGCGGCCTTCGCCCCCCGGAGCAGCACGCTGGTCTCGATGCGCTCGCGCATCGCGGTCGTCTCCGCGAGGTTGTGGTGCCCGTGCGCGGCGGCCGCCGGGCGCGCGAGCTTGAGCCGCAGGTCGGCCAGGTCCAGGTTCTTCGTGCGCACGCGCAGGCGGCCGAAGCCGTCGCCGGCGAGCCGACGCAGCGCGGCGGGGGAGAAGTAGAAGAGGTGCTCGGGAGCGAGCACGCGCCACCGTCCCTGCAGCAGCCGGCGGCTGAGGCCGTCGAAGTTGGGCGTGGTGAGGTACAGCCAGCCCCCCGGCCGGAGCGCGCGGACGGCCGCGCGCAGGTAGGCGTCGGGCTCCGGCAGGTGCTCGAGCACCTCGATCATCGAGACCGCGTCGAACTGCGCCTCCAGCCCGAGCGCGGGCAGCGCGCCCCGGTAGACCTCGAGGGCCCGGTCGCGCAGGTACCGCACCGCGGAGTCCGAGATCTCCGTGCCGAACGTGCGCCACCCCCGCCGGCGGGCGACCTCCAGGAACTGGCCGGCGCCGCAGCCGACGTCGAGCAGGCGGCCGGGACGGCCGCCGTCCTCGAGCCGCGAGAGGATCTGCTCGTAGCGCGCGGCGGTGATCGGGTTCAGGGCGGAGTTGTCGTGCCGGTAGTACGCGGCGTACACCGCGTCGAGCTCGGCGGCGGACGGCTGCGGCTCCAGGAACGCGACGCGGCAGCCGTGGCAGCGCAGGACGTCGTGGGCCCCGGCGGCGAGCCGGCAGACGCGGGCCGCCGCGGCCGAGCAGAGCGGGCAGCGCGCGCTCATCGAGGCGGGTGGGACGTCGTCGCGCCGGCCGCCACGCGCGCGTAGAGCGCCGCCATCTGCGCCGCGATGATATCCCACGTGTACCGGCCCTCGATCCTGCGCCGCGCCCGGGCGCCCATCCCGCTCGCGCGTGCGCCGTCGCGCACGATCGCGGCCAGCGCCTCGCGGAGCGCCGGCGCGTCTTCGGCCGGCACGAGCAGCCCTTCCACTCCATCCGTGACCAGCTCGGGGATCCCTCCCACGCGCGTCGCCACCACCGGCACCCCGCAGGCCATGGCTTCGAGCAGCACCACGGGGAAGTTCTCGTAGCGCGAGGGCAACACCACGGCCCACGCGCGCCGCACGAGCTCCGGCAGGCGCTCGCGCGCCACGTGGCCGTCCCAGTGCACCGAGCGCAGGCCGAGCTGCCGCGCCTGCTCGCGGTAGCGGTCTTCGCGCCAGCCGGTGCCGGCCAGCCGGAGATCGGCCGCCTCCTGCAGGCCCCGCCAGGCGTCGAGCAGGACGTCGATGCCCTTCTGGTCGTCGAACCGTCCGACGAACAGGATCGTCGGCCGCTCCGCCCGCGACCCGGCCTCCGGGCGGAACGTCTCCGGGTCCACCCCGTTCGGGATCACGACTCCTTCCCGCACCGGATACCCGCGCTCGGCCGCGCGCCGGCGCGAGTGGTCGCTCACGAACACGGTGGCCGCGGCCGCGCGCAGGCAGCGGCGCTCGAGTGCCGGGCCCACGTGCGCGCGAAGGTAGCGGAGCAGGCGCAGCGGCCGCGCGGGGGACGGTGGCCGCCACTCGGGGAGCTCGGGCGAGTGCAGCGTGGCCACCCGGGGCACCGGCGCGCGGATCAGCCCGCCTTCGAAGCCCGTGGTGTGGATCACGTCGAAGCGGCGACGCCGCGTCTGTTCGCGCACCGCGTGGGCGAGGGCGAGCGCCAGGGCCCAGGGCCGCGCGCGGGGGCGGACCCAGCGCACCGGATAGGGGTGCCGCGGCGCGGACGGCGGCGCGCCGGCGAACAGCGCCTGCACGTCGTGGCCGGCCGCGTGCAGCGCGCGGGCGAGGTCGTCGGTGGCGGTCTGGCCGCCGCCGGCGAGCGGGTCCCACGGCGAGCGGAAGTTCGTGAGCAGCACCGCCAACCGGCGGCCGGCCGCGGGCGCGTCAGCCACAGATCGCCCGGTACACGTCCCGCTGGGCGCGCGCGCTGGCGTCCCAGGTGAAGTGGGCCGCCCGGCGCAGGCCGCGCGCGCGCAGGTCCTCGTGCCGGTGCCGGTCTGCGAGCACGGCGAGCACCGCCTCCGCGAACTCGCGATGCCGGTCCGGGTCCACCTGCACCGCGGCGTCTCCGACCACCTCCGGCATCGCCGCGCGGTTCGAGGTGACCACGGGCGTCCCGCAGGCCATGGCCTCGAGCAGCGGCAGCCCGAAGCCCTCGTAGTAGCTCGGGAACACGAAGGCCGCGGCCCCGGCGTAGAGCGCCGGCAGGTCCGCCCGCGGCACCTGGCCGACGAAACGCACCCGTTCGGACAGCCCGAGCCGCGCGACCTTCTCTTCGATCTCGGGGCCGCTCCAGTGCTCGCTGCCGTGGATGCCCCGCGCCTCGGCCCACGGCCTCATCCCGACCACGGCCAGGTCCAGAGCGGGCCGCGCGCGCGCGATCACCGCGAACACGTCGAGCAGGCCGCCCAGGTTCTTGCGGCGCTCGCGCGTGCCGACGTACAGCAGGTACGGTCCCGTGAGGCCGGCGCGCCTCCGCGCGGCGGCCACCGCCGCCTCGGGCGGGGCGGCGAAGTCCGCGCCCACGCCGGCCGGCACCACGTGCACGCGCTCCGGCGCCACCCCCACCACGCGCAGGATCTCGGACCGCGTGAACGCGGAGACGGCCACGATGGCGGTGGCCCGCTCGGCGGCCAGGCGGTTCTTCTCCGCGTGGATGGCCGCGACCTCGGGCGCGTACCACTCCGGATGCACCAGCGCCCCGAGGTCGTGCACCGGCACCACGGTCTTCCCGGCGCGCTGCGGCGGGTGGGTCCAGTCCGAGGTGTGGAACACGTCCACCGGCCCGGTGAACGCGTCCACCGGCGGCCACTCCAGACGCCGCCACGCGCCGAGCAGCACGCGGGCCGGCCAACGGGGATTGACCACCGGGCCGAGGGACCGATCGGACGGCCGCAAGCGGGGAAAGCGGTTGAGGAACAGCACGAGGTCGAGGTCCGCGCACGTGCGCTGCAGGGCGCGGACCAGCTCGACGGTGTGGCGGCCGATGCCCGTGTCCGGAGCGACGGCGCCGGACACGTCGATGCCCACGCGCAGCCGCGCGGCCGGCGCGGCCGCCGCCGGGGCCAGGCTCACCGCGCCGCCTCCCGCGCACGCGGCCGCAGCGCGGCGAGGGTCACGCCGCCGAGCTCGCGCGGCCGCCGCAACGGGACGCCCGGCGCGAGGCCGAAGGCCCAGCGCACGTTCCGCCAGGCGCTCGCCCGGTCGCCCAGGGCGGCGGCGGCTCCCGCGAGGTGCAGGGCGTGCTCGGCGGCCGCCGCCCGCGCGGCGCGGCGCAGCCGCGGCAGGTCCGGCCGGCGCTTCAGCTCGGGATAGTCGAGCACGCGGCCGAGCAGGGCCAGGCGGTGCGCGATGCCGTCGCGGACGATCGCGCCGGTGTAGGTCACCGCCCCCGCGTGCCGACGGTACAAGACGAGCGGCTCGGCGATCCCCACCATCCGGGTGCGCAACGCGAGCCGCAGGTTCAGGTCCCAGTCGGCGTAGAGCAGGTCCTCGGCGAAGGCCGGCGAGGGCACCAGAACGGCGCGGTAGACGATCGACATGGCGGGGACCACGTTGTACTCGAGCAGCGTCGCCACGAGGTCGTCGGCCACGCGGCCGTAGACCTGGGCCTGGCCGGCCGTGCGCAGGTGGGCTCCGCTCTGGTCCACCAAATACGCCTGCGCGTACACCGCGCCCACGGCGGGGTCGGCGGCGAACGCTTCGAGCTGCCGCTCGAGCTTGCGGGGGAGCCACGCGTCGTCGGAGCCCTGGACCGCGATGTACTCGCCGCGCGCCTCCGCGATCGCGCGGTTCAACGTGGCGTAGATGCCGCGGTTCTCTCCGTGCGGGTGCGCGAAGACGCGCACGCGCCCCGGGTGCTGCGACGCGTACTCCTGGAGCGTGGCCAGGCTGCCGTCCGTCGAGCCGTCGTCCACCGCCACGATCTCCAGGTCGCGGTGCGTCTGCGCGAGCACGCTGTCGAGGTTCTGGCGCAGGAAGCGGTCGTGGTTGTACGACGCGATCACCACGCTGACGAGCGGGCTCATCGGGTGCGCGCGGCGGGAGGGGGCCACCCGCGCACCACCGACGTGCGGAAGATCCAGGCCCAGGCCAGCAGCGCGAGGAGCCCGGCGGCCTGGGCGGGGCGGGCGGCCGGGGGTACCAGCGCGAGCGCGGCCAGCAGCGCGAGCCCGCTGCCGGCGACGGCCAGCTCGCGCCGGCCGAGGCGGAACCAGCCGGCCTTCCACTGGACGGCCGCGACCACGGCGAAGCTCGCGGCTCGGCCCAGCGTGTACGCGAGCGCGGCGCCGGGCGCCCCCGCCCGCGGCACGAGGAGGCAGAGCAGGATCACGAACGCGGCGTGGCTCGCCATCGAGGTGGCCGCGTACGCGCGGAGCCGCGCGGCGGGGATGAACGTCGCGCCCGCGACCCACACCATGCCGTGCAGCAGGTCGCCCACGGCCATGATGGCCAGCAGGGGCTCCACCGCCCGGAACGCGGACCCGTAGAGCAGCAGCACCACCTCGGACCGCAGCACCACCACCGCGCCGGCGATCACCACCACCAGCCACGCGAGCGTGGCCAGCGTCTCGTTCTGCTCGCGGACGGCCGCCTCGCGACCGAGCCCGCTCAGCCGCGGCAGCAGGTACGAGAAGACGCTGGTGGTCAGGAATCCCATGTACAGCCGGGAGGCGCTCTGGGCCGCGTGGAAGAAGCCGATCTCGGCGATGTCGCGCGCGTTCACGAAGAGCAGGCCGACCAGCACGCCGATGGCGCTCCCCACGCAGGTGTCCGCGTAGGTCACCCCGCCGACGCCCAGCAGGTCCCGCACGCTGCCCAGGCCGCCCGACGCCTCCGCCGGCGACGCGGTGAGCCTGGTCTGGAGACGCCGGCGGAGCGCGCCACGCGCCAGGACCGTGGCGAGCCCGACCGCCAGCAGCCCCGCCGCCGGCATCGCCCACAGCGCGCCCGGCAGGCCCAGGCTCGGGACGAGCGCGGCCACCAGGGCCAGAGCGGCGGCGACCACGGCCGCGTTGTGCAGCACGAGGCTCCTGAACTCCTCCAGGCCGTTCAGGACCGCGACCAGGACCGCGGAGAGGACGAGCAGCGGAACGCCGGCGAGGACGGCGCCCACTGCCCAGGCGTGCTCGTCCCCACCGAACAGGTAACGGGCGATGGGGTGCCGCGCCGCGAGCCCGGCCACGATCGCGAGAAGCGAGCCGAGCAGCACGATGCCCGTGGCCGAGCGCCACGCGCGCACGGCGACCGCGGGCTCGGCGCGGCCGCGGGCCGCGGAGACGGCGCGGACGACACCCGGCACGGTTCCCGCCAGGCACGCCGTCACGAGCAGGTCCTGCAGGCGCGTGGCCGCGGCGAGGAAGCCGACCCCGGAGGGGCCGAGGTAGACCGCGAACAGCCTCTGCCGCACCACGCCCGCCAGCAGCGTCACCAACGATGCCGCGCCGAAGGCGGCCCCGACCACCGCGAACGGGGACACGCCGCCGCGCGGAGGATCGCGGACGGCCGGCGCAGCCGGGAGCGGCGGGGCCTTGAAGCCGGGGCTCGTCAGCGCGGCACCCGGCGGCCGCCGACGCGCTCCGGCTGCCGGCCGCCGGCAGGCGTGGTGAACGCCTCGGCGGGCCGCGCGAAGGGTACGTCCTCCAGCGCGGCCGCCAGCGCGCGCAGGCCGTCGTCCCGGATCGCGGCCACCGTCGCGCGCAGGTGCCGGCGCCGCTCCTCGCCGGCCGCGGCCGCGGCGGCGATCGCGCCGTCGATCACGCGGGGGTCGAGGGTGCGGCGGAGGTCCACCACGTCCTTGCTCCCGACCGCCTCCACGAACTCCAGCACCTTGTCGTGATACGCGAGCGCGACGAAGGGGATCGCGTAGGCGGCGGCCAGGATCAGCGAGTGCAGCCGCATCCCCGCCACCAGCGAGCACGACGCGAGCGCCGAGACGAGCGGAGGGAGCGCGCGCCCGTCCGCGATCTCCTCCGCCGCCAGCGCCGACCGGAGCACGCCCTCGTCCGGGCCAGGGTGGAGCGGGAGGCCGATCACGTCCCCCCGTGCCCGCAGGGACCGCACCGCGGCGCCGACGACCGAGGCCGCCTCGGCCTTCCAGGGCAGAGGCCGGGCGGAGATCCCGTACGCGGGGCGCGCGCGCCGCGCCGCCACCGGCTCCGGCGGTCTCAACAGCACGGGGTCGGCGATCAGGTGCACGCGGCGGGCGCCCGCCTGCTCGAGGGCCTGCCGCGCCGACGCCTCGCGCACCGCGAGCGTGCA
>DATBIZ010000115.1:0-1507 GCA_036556645.1 Vicinamibacteria bacterium
GCGGGCTGCTCAACGCGATCGGCCTGCAGGGCGTGGGGGTGCGCGCGTTCGTGCGCGACGTGCTGCCGCGCCTCGAGCGGTTCGACACCGCGGTGATCGTGAACGTCTGCGGCGACACCGTCGAGGAGTACGCGGAGGTGACGCGCGTGCTCGAGGACGCGCCGCGCGTGGACGCGGTCGAGATCAACATCTCCTGCCCCAACGTGAAGAAGGGCGGGATGGCCTTCGGCGGCGACCCGCGGCTGACCGCGGAGGTGGTGGGCGCGGTGCGCCAGGCCACGCGGCGGCCGGTGATCCCCAAGCTGTCCCCGAACGTGGCCGACATCGCGCTGTTCGCGCGCGTGTGCGAGGACGCGGGGGCGGACGCGCTCTCCTGCATCAACACCGTGCTCGGCCTGGCCGTGGACGTGGAGCGGCGCCGGCCGCGCCTGGCCTTCGGCACCGGGGGCCTGTCCGGCCCCGCCATCCGGCCGATCGCGGTGCGCATGGCCTGGCAGGCCGCGAGCGCGGTGAAGATCCCGGTGATCGGCATCGGGGGGATCACCTCGGCAGAGGACGCGCTCGAGTTCATGATCGCGGGCTGCCCCGCCGTGCAGGTGGGCACCGCGAACTTCGTGGACCCCGGCGTGTACGAGCGGATCCTGGCCGGGCTCGAGGCCTACCGCTCGCGCCACCGCCTCGGCCACCTCCGCGAGGTGGTGGGTACGCTGCGCATGCCCGGCTCGCCCTCGCCGGACGCGCCGCCGGAGACGGGCGGATGAACGCGCGCGACCGCCTGATCGTCGCGCTCGACGTGCCTTCGGAGGGCGACGCGCGCGCGCTCGCGGGCGCGCTCGCCGGGCGCGTCGGCATGTTCAAGGTGGGCAGCCAGCTCTTCACGGCGGCCGGGCCCGACTTCGTGCACGAGCTGGTGGCGCGCGGCGAGAAGGTGTTCCTCGACGTGAAGTACCACGACATCCCGAACACGGTGGCGGGGGCGGTGGCCGCCGCCAGCCGGCTGGGCGTGTCGCTGATGACCGTGCATGCGCTGGGCGGGCAGGCCATGATGGAGGCCGCGGTGGGCGCGATGCCGGCGATCGGCGCGCGGCTGCTCGCGGTCACCGTGCTCACGAGCCACGACGCGGCGAGCCTGGGCACGATCGGCCTGTCCGCCGAGGTCGCCCCCAACGTGCAGCGGCTGGCCCGGCTCGCCCAGGCGGCCAGGGTGGACGGGGTGGTGGCGTCGCCGCACGAGGTCGCGCTGATCCGCGAGTGCTGCGGCCGCGACTTCCTGGTGGTGACGCCCGGCATCCGGCCGTCCGGCGCGCGCGCGGGCGACCAGGCGCGCGCGGCCACGCCGGCCGCCGCGCTTTCCGCCGGGGCCGACTACGTCGTCGTGGGCCGGCCGATCACCGAAGCGAAAGATCCCGCCGCCGCGGCGGCGGCGATCGTGCGGGAGATGGAAGCCGCGGCCGCCGGGCCACGCTGAGCCTCGGTTGACCGCCGGCGCGCGCGAGTGATACGCTCG
>DATBIZ010000116.1:0-22145 GCA_036556645.1 Vicinamibacteria bacterium
CGCCGAACACGCCGACGTGGCCCAGCGCGAGAACGAAGCCCTGCACGTCCAGCCGCTCCAGGCACTCGGCGGCGATCGCCAACACCTCGACGTCGGCCGGGCGGCCGGCGCCGCCCAGGTGCTCGAGGCCCATCTGGTACAGCTCGCTCTGCCGGCCCGCCTTGGGCGGCTCGTAGCGCAGGACCTCGCCGGAGTAGTAGAGCCGCATCGGCGGCGGCCGGTGCGCGAGGCGGCCGGCGGCGACCTTGGCCAGCAGGCTCGTGAAGTCCGGCCGCAGCGCGAGCAGGCTGCCGTCGCGGCCGACGAACGAATACGTCTTCGGCCCCAGGGCCTTCCCCGCGAACACGTCGGCGTAGTCGAAGAGCGGCGGGATGATCTCCTCGTAGTCCCACCCCTCGAACACGGACACCACCCGCTCCTCGATCCGCCGCCGGCGGCGCGCCTCGTCGCCCACGAAGCACTGCACGCCGGGGGGCACCTGCACGCGGGTGTGGGGAGTGCCGTTCATGGCCCTAGCTCCCCACGTACCGCGCGTAGACGCTGCGCGCCTGCGCCGCGTCGCTCACGCCCTTCACGATCGCGCGGCCGTCGCCGAAGACGACCAGCTCGTTCGCGCCGTGGCGGAACCGCACCAGGTGCTCGTTCGCGGTCACTTCGCCCGCGCCGGCCAGGCGCGCGGCCAGCGCGGGCAGGTCCACCCGCGTGCCGCGCGGCGCCCGCACCTGCACCGCGTCGCGCCCGCAGAGCACGGCCGTGCCCGGCGCGGCGGCGTCCGCGTAGTCGTAGCGGTCCTGCGTGCACGCCGGGCACGACGGCTGCTGCCCGCGCAGGTCCATCACCTCGAACGTCCCCTGCCAGAGGTCCACGGTGACCACGCCCGGCAGCAGCGACTCGGTGCGCCCGGCCAGCACCTTCAGGGCCTCGCCGCCCTGCACGCCCGCGATCACGTGCACGATCGGCGCGATCACGCCGGCGGTGTCGCAGGTGGGGCCGGAGCCGGGCGCCGGCATGTCCTCCAGCAGGCAGCGCAGGCACGGGGTGGCGCGCGGCCGCACCAGCAGGGCCAGGCCGTAGGCGCCCACGCAGGCCCCGTAGACCCAGGGCACGCCCGCGCGGACGCAGACGTCGTTGACCAGGAAGCGCGTCTCGAAGTTGTCGGTGCCGTCGAGGACGAGGTCGGCGCCCGCGATCAGCTCCGCGGCGTTGTCCGCGCCCACGTCGGCCACGATGCCGCGCACGTCCACCTCCGCGTTGATCGCGCGCAGCCGCGCCTCGGCGGCCGCCGCCTTGGGCAGCCCGCGGCGGACGTCCTCCTCGTCGAACAGCGACTGGCGGTGCAGGTTCGACTCCTCGAGGTAGTCGCGGTCCACCAGGGTGAGCGCTCCGACCCCGGCCCGCACCATGGTGTCCGCCAGCACCGAGCCGAGCGCGCCGCAGCCGACCAGGGCCACCCGCGCGCGGCGGATCGCCCGCTGGCCCCGGGGGCCGATCCCCGCGAACAGCTCCTGGCGGGAGTAGCGGCTCATCCCTCCTGCTCCTGCACCAGGTAGAGCGCGGCCGAGCGCATGGCCTCGACGGGAGCCTCGAGCCCCGTCCAGGTCTCGAACTGCACGATGGCCTGCGAGAGCAGCATCTCCAGCCCGTCGATGATGGTGCAGCCCGCGGCCTGCGCCTCGCGCAGGAAGCGCGTGGCCAGGGGGTCGTACACCATGTCGAAGACGATCGTGCCCGGCCGGTGCAGGCGCGCCGGCACCGGCGTGAGGTCGGGGTTCGTGGCGGAGCCGATCGGCGTGGCGTTGATCAGGATGTCCCAGGGGTAGGTGGCCACGTCCTTGAGCGCGCCGTGCGCGCAGCCGGCGGCCTGCGCGGCGTCGCCGGCCTGGAGCAGGTCCCGGCCCAGGAGGGTCACCCGCGCGCCCTTCCGCCGCAGGGCCAGGGCCGCCGCGCGCGCGGCCCCGCCCGCGCCCAGGATCACCACCGAGCGGCCCTTCACCTCGATGCGCCGGCGCAGCGGGATCAGCACCCCGGCCCCGTCCGTGGTGGAGCCCTGCAGCGCGCCGTTCTTCACCACCACGGTGTTGACGCTGCCGCAGACCGCGGAGGCCTCTTCCACCGCGTCGAGGTGGTCGAGCATCGCGACCTTGTACGGCCGCGTGACGCTGAACCCGGCCAGGTCGAGCGCGGGCAGCGCGTGCACGAAGGGCTCGAGCGCCTCGGCCTGCAGCGGCACGTAAACCGCGTCCAGCCCGCGCGCCTCGAACGCCCGGTTGTGGAGCACGGGCGAGAGGCTGCGCGCGACGTCCGAGCCGAGCACGCCGTAGACGCGGGTGGCCGGGTTCACGCTGCGGACGCGGTAGAGGTCCGCCATCTGCGCCGCCGGAAGCTGGCCCGGCGCGGCCTCGGCGCCTTCGGCGGCGGAGGCGAACGTGAAGGGCGCGCCGTAGCGCCCGGCGGCCACGCGCGTGATGATGCCGAGGGGCCCCATGGCCAGCGCGATCAGCGGCGGGCCGCCCCGCTGCGCCACCCGCTGCGCGAAGGAGAGCAGGCGCCCGACCTCCGCCACCGAGCGCGGGACGACCGCGATCTTCACGATGTCCGCGCCGCAGTCCGCCATCTGGCGGTAGAGGGAGTCGAGGTCGGCCGGCGTGCCCTCGAGGTCGTGGTAGGACACGACCAGGCCCCGCCCGCTCTTCTCCATCATCACGTCCACGTACTTCGAGCGGAAGTTCACGTCCACGTAGTCGAAGCCGCGCTTGACGCCCTCGAGCAGCATCAGCCGGCGCTGGGGGTCGTCGTCGAGCCAGCGGCCGCCCTCGGCCATGGGGAGGCAGGTGAGCAGCAGGGGGCGCGTCTTCGCGCGCATCAGCGTGAGGAGGTCCAGGTCGAGCACCAGGTCGGCCCGGATCTCGAACAGGTCGGCGACGGGGGCGAGCTCCTCCATGCGGTCGATCAGCCCCGCCATCGTCTCCTCGGTCAAGCTCACGCAGATCCGCGTCATCGTCCCCAAACTGAAAAAGCCTCTTCAGGGTTCCCTGAAGAGGCCTTGTCTACTGCCGATCCCTCCAGGACACCCGCTCGCATCTCGCGGTCGGGCCTCCCGGCCCGCCGCTCAGGTGTGGTAGCGGTGGTGATGGACCGGACGCCAGCGGCGCACTTCGGCCCTCGCCGGGACGGGCGCGGCCTCGATGCGAATGTCCCTCACGTCGGCAACCTTGACTTAGGTTTCGGATTCTAGAAGGCACCGGAAGGGGTGTCAAGCCGTGCTAACGTCCCGGGGTGGCGCACACCTGCCGCGAATGCGGTTCCGAGCGGATCGTGCCTTCGGTGCGGGTGGCGCCGGGCGCCCCGGCCGGCGCCGTGCTCGGCCTGCTGCGCGCCCGCGTCTGCGCCGACTGCGGGTACACCGAGCTGTTCACCGACCACGCGATGAACCTCTTCCTCGCGCACCAGCGCGAGGTGGCCGCCGAGCCGGGCCCCGCGCGCGAGGAGGCGGCGGCGAACCTGCAGTGCCCCCGCTGCGGCAGCGTGATCCCCGCCGCCTCCACGAGCTGCGAGGTCTGCGGCTGGTCCTCTCCCGGCTCGCCGGCCTGAACGCCCGCGGCGGGCTTGCTCCCGCGCGGTCGATCCCGTAACGTCGAGGAGGGAATGGTTCGATCATGAACTCGATCAAGACGGCCCTTCTGCTCGGCGCGCTCACCGGCCTCCTGCTCTTCATGGGCCAGGCCATGGGCGGCCGCTCCGGGATGACGTTCGCCCTCTTCATGGCCGCCCTCATGAACTTCGGCGCGTTCTTCTGGAGCGACAAGATCGTGCTCCGCATGTACCACGCGCGCCCGGTCACGCGCGAGCAGGCGCCGGAGCTCTTCGAGACCGTGGAGCGGCTGGCCATGAAGGCGCAGATGCCGATGCCGCGCCTGTACGTGCTGCCGAGCCCCGCCCTGAACGCGTTCGCCACCGGCCGCAGCCCCGCGCACGCGGCGGTGGCGGTGACCGAGGGGATCGTCCGCGCGCTCAGCCGCGAGGAGCTCGAAGGGGTGCTCGCGCACGAGCTGTCCCACGTGAAGAACCGAGACACGCTGGTCTCCACCGTGGCCGCCACGCTGGCCGGAGCCATCAGCTGGCTGGCGCACCCGTTCATGCTGATGGGCGGGGGCGTCTCCCGTGACGACGACGACCGCGGCCACCCGCTGGCCGGGCTGATCGCGATGATCCTGGCGCCGATCGCGGCGATGCTGATCCAGATGGCGGTCAGCCGCTCGCGGGAGTTCCAGGCGGACGCCACCGGGGCGGGCCTGGTCGGCTACCCGGAAGGGCTGGCCAGCGCGCTGCGCAAGCTCGCCGCGGCCAGGGAGAAGCTGCCGCTGCGCGCGGAGCCCTCGACCGCGCACCTCTTCATCGTGAACCCGCTCTCGGGCCGTTCGTTCGCCAACCTGTTCAGCACGCACCCGCCGCTCGAGGAGCGCATCGCCCGCCTGCTGGCGCCGCGCACCTAGCCGATGGCCGCGACGCCGCCGGCCACCGGTCCGCAGATCACGCTCGAGCTCCGCTGGGACGGCGGCACCCGCCTGATCGGCCGTGCGGGCGCGCACGAGCAGCTCTGCGACTGGGAGGGGCACCAGGCGCTCTCGCCGGTGCAGGCCCTCGCGCTGGCGCTGGCCGGGTGCATGGCCAGCGACGTGGTCACGATCCTGCAGAAGGGCCGCCTGCCCCTGCGCGGCCTGCGCGCGGCGCTCACCGCGCAGCGCGCGGCGGCGGAGCCGCGGCGGTTTCTCGCCGTGGATCTGCGCTTCCACGTCGCCGGCGGCGTTCCCGCCGACCGGGTGGAGCGCGCCATCGCGCTCTCGCGCGAGAAGTACTGTTCGGTCTGGCACTCGATGCGCCAGGACATCGCCTTCACCACCTCGTTCGAGGTGGAGCCCTGAGGGGTGACGGTCCCGGCGGTCCGATCCGCTGGCGCCTGCACCTGCCGGCGCCGCCCGCGCGGGTCTTCCAGGCGCTGGACACCGACGACGGCCGGGCCTCGTTCTGGGCCGAGTCGGCGCGGGAGCGGGACGGCGCCATCGAGTTCGCGTTCGTGAACGGGCACCGCGTGCGGTGCGCGGTCCTGGAGCGCGAGGCGCCACGGGTGTTCGCGCTCGACTACTTCGGCGCGGTGGCGCGCTTCGAGCTGACGCCGGACGGCCGCGGCGGCACCGACCTGCTCCTGACCCAGGAGGGCGTGCCGCCCGCCGAATGGAACGAGGTGCACGCGGGCTGGCTCAACGTGCTCTTCCCGCTGAAGGCCTGGCTCGCCTTCGGGGTGGACCTGCGCAACCACGACCGCATGCGGACCTGGGACGAGGGCTACGCCGACCAGTGACGCCGCGGCGTAGAATCGGCGGTCGCCTGCGCCCGTTGCGATGCTCCCGCTCCTCGTCGTCGTCACGCTGATCGCCATCGCCGCGCCGCTCGTGTCCGCGGGGCCCGTCCCCCTGCTGGTCGGCGCCGGCGCGGCGGTGCTGGGCCTCGTGCTCGGGTTCGCGCTGGTCTGGCGCGCGCGCGCCGGCGCGCGCGCGCTGGCGGCGGCGGTGCTGATCCTGGTGAACCTGGTGCTCGTGCTGCGCGTGATCCTCGTTCCGCGCTAAGCGGTGGCGCCCGCCGGCGGCGCGAGCGATCCCGGAGGCAAGGAGGTCACGATGCCGATGGCCGTGCTCCCAACCGCGTTGGCGCTGCTGCTCGCCACCGCGCCCGCGCCCGCGGCCTCGGTGGAGGCGGAGATCCGCGCCGTCGAGCAGGCGCGCCGGCGCGCGTACCTGGCCGGGGACTACGACACGGTGGCGGCCCTGCTCGCGGACGACTTCTTCCTGACCAACGCCCAGGGCCTCACCCGCGACAAGAAGGGCGTGATCGCGCTCTTCCGCAGCGGCGACCTGCGCGTACAGTCGCTGGACTTCAGCGAGGTCGCCGTCCGCGCCTCCGGGGACGTGGCCGTGGTCACCGGCAGGAGCACCGTGGTCGAGACCTATCGCGGCGAGGACCGCAGCGGCGACCAGCGGTTCACGCGCGTCTACGTGAGGAGGGACGGGCGGTGGCTGCTGTGGGTGTACCAGCTCACGCGCGCGGCCCCCGCGCGTTGAGGGCGGTGGTGGCGGTGGCATCCCTGGCCGCCGCCTGCGGCGTTTCGGAGCGCGAGCAGCTCGTCGGCCGCTACGAGGCCGGCGCCGGCGATCGCCGCGAGACGTGGTCGCTGGCCGCGGACGGCACCTGCGAGATCGCGCGCGCCGGCACGGTGAGGCGCTGCGAGTGGGAGTTCGTCGAACGCGACGGCCGGCGGACGCTGGCGGTCACCCTGCTCTCCGACACGCGCGAGGCGACGCGTCATCGCACGCGCCTGGTGCTCAGCCCGACGCGGTGGCCGGGCGGCGCGGTGACGATCCCGCTCGGCGCGACCGGCGAGCTGCGCAAGGTGGAATGACCCGCCTGGTGCTGCTGCCCGGGCTCGGGGTCACGGCCCGGCTCTTCGAGCCGCAGCGGCGCGCGTTTCCGTCGCTCGAGGTGCCGGAATGGCTCGCGCCCGAACGCGGCGAGACGCTGCCGTCCTACGGGCGGCGCATGGCGGGGGCGCTCGGGCCGGTCGGCGGCGACCTCGTGCTCGGCGGCATCTCGTTCGGCGGCATGGTCGCGCTCGAGATGGCCCGCCACCTGCCGGCACGCGCGGTGGCGCTGGTGGCGAGCGCGGCCACCGGCGCCGCCCTGACCGGCGCGGCGCACGCCCTGGCGCGCGCCGCGCGCGGGCTGCCGAAGGCCGCGCTGGCGCCGCCGCGGCCCGTCTGGCCGGTCGTGGCCTGGGCGTTCGGCGCGAAGACGCCGGCGGAACGGGCGCTCGTCCACGACCTGATCCGGACGGCGCGGCCCGGGTTCGCCAAGTGGGGCCTGGGGGCGATCAACGGATGGCGGCCCGCGGGTGCGCCGCCCTGCCCGGTGCGCGCGCTGCACGGCGCGGACGACCGGCTGATCTCCGCGCGGAAGGTGAGCGCCGAGCGGCTGGTGCGCGGCGCCGGGCACCTGGTCAACGTCACGCACGCGGACGAGGTGAACGCCTTCCTCCGCTCCGTGATCGAGAGCCCGTCCATCCGCGAGAGCGCCGCCGGCGACCGCGAGCGCGTCCGCGCCTTCTACCTCGCTTGCGGCCACCGCGCCCTGCTCGCCGCCGAGGACCGCGTGCTGGTCGCCGAGCGCGAGGGTGAGATCATCGGCGCGGTGCGCTTCTGCGTCGAGGAGGGGGTGCAGGTCCTGCGCACGATGCGCGTGCGGACGGACGCCCAGCGCCGCGGCGTCGGCCGCGCGCTCCTGCAGCGCTTCGCCACCCTGCTCGAGGGCGGCCCCTGCTACTGCCTGCCCTTCGCCCACCTCGCCGGCTTCTACGGCGAGATCGGGTTCCGTGAGGTCGCGCCGGAAGACCTGCCCCCGCACCTGGCGCGCCGCCTCGCGCAGTACCGCGCCGAGAAGCCGCGGGTGGACATGATCGCGATGCGACGGCCATGAGCGTGCCGGAGTCGCTGCGCACGGAGCGGCTCACCCTGCGTCCGATGGCCGCGGAGGACGCCGCGGAGCTGCAGCGGCAGTGGAACGACCCGCGGGTGGGCCGCTTCCTGTGGGACGGCCGGCCGGTGGCGGCCGCGCGCGTCCGCGACGTGATCGCGGCCAGCGAGGCCGACTTCGCCGCGCGCGGCTTCGGGCTGTGGGCCCTCCTCCTCGGCGGGGACGCGGGCGCGGTCGTGGGGTTCAGCGGGCTGCGCGTCGAAGCGGAGAGCGGGCGCGTGGAGCTGCTCTTCGCGCTCGACCCCGCCGCCTGGGGCCGCGGGCTGGCCACCGAGGCGGCGCGCGCCGTGCTCGACGACGCCTTCCGGCGGCTGCGGCTGCCGCGCGTGTTCGCCGGGGCCAACCCCGCCAACGAAGCCTCGCTGCGCGTGCTCGAGCGCGTCGGCATGCACCGGCTCGGCTCGCGCCAGACCGCCCTCGAGGAGCTGGTCCTGTACGCGGCGGACCGCGACCCGTCGGGCGCGGCGGCGGCGTCTTCGCTCGAGCGCCTGCGCACGCAGCTCGATGCGCTGCCCGTCATCCTCGGGGACGCAAGCGCGGAGGCGCTGCGCCGCCCCCGCCCGTCCGGCGAGTGGTCGGCGCACGAGAACCTGGCGCACATGGCCCGCCAGCAGGAGGTGTTCCGCGGCCGGCTCGAGCGCATCCTGGCCGAGGAGGCGCCCGCGCTTCCGCAGTACCGCGCCGAGGACGATCCGGAATGGCCGGCCTGGGCCGCGCTGGCGACCGGCGAGGTGCTGGCGCGCCTCCGCGCCGGCCGGGCCGAGCTGGTGGGCGCGCTCGGCCGCCTCGCGCCCGGCGACCTCGAGCGCACCGGCGTCCATGCGCGGCTCGGCGCGATGCCGCTCGCCCTGTGGATCGAGTTCTTCCTCGTCCACGAGGCGCACCACCTGTACACGATCCTGCGGCGCGTGCGCGGGGCGGACTGACAAGTGCTAGCATCCGGGCCAGCCTCTGCACTGCGATGTGGCGAAGCTGGCTCGAGCAGGCCCGGCAAGACGCGCGCATCGGCGCGCGCGGCCTGATCGCCGCTCCCGGCTTCACCGCCCTGGCCGTCTCCTCCCTGGCGCTGGGCATCATGGCCACCACCGCCATGTACAGCGTCCTCCACGCGGTCGTGCTCGACCCGTTCGCGTACAAGGACGTCCACGAGCTGATGAGCGTGCGGGTGTCCGAGGTGGACCGCCCCGGCGGGCGCACCGGGCATTCGATCGACCACTTCCTCGAGATCGCCGAGCGCAGCACCATCTTCAGCGGCGTCGTCGCCTCCACCATCAGCGACGTGGTGTGGACCGGCGACGGCGAGCCGCAGCGCCTGCGCGGCAACCACGTCACCGCGAACACGTTCGAGGTGATGGGCGTGCCGCCGCTGCTGGGCCGGGCCAGTGGAGCGGCGGACCAGGCGCCCGGCGCGCCGCCGGTGGTCGTGCTCGGCTACCGGTTCTGGCAGCGGCAGTTCGCCGGCGATCCCGGGGTCCTCGGCCGCGATCTGCGCCTGAACGGCGTGCGGCGCACCGTCATCGGCGTGATGCCCCGCCGGTTCATGTGGCGCGGCGCGGACGTCTACCTGCCGACCGCGTTCGAGCGCGGCCGCGTGGTCGAGGGCGTGCGGTTCGTGCACCTGCTGGGACGGAGGAAGCCGGGCGTGACCGACGCGCGCGCGGAGGCGGACCTGCAGCCGATCCTGGCCGACCTGCAGAGGCAGAGCCCCGCCCTCTTCCCCGAGAGATGGCGGGTCTCGCTGGTGTCGTTCGAAGAGACCTTCCGCAGCTCGCTCCGGGACACGCTCTGGGTGCTGTTCGGCGCGGTGGGCCTGCTGCTGGTCATCGCCTGCGTCAACGTCTCGAACCTCCTGCTCTCGCGCGCCACCACGCGGCACCGTGAGATGGCGGTGCGGGCCGCGCTGGGCGCCCGGCGCGGGCGGCTGGTGCGCCAGCTCCTGACCGAGAGCCTGCTGCTGGCGGTGGCGGCGGGGACGCTGGGCGTGCTGCTGGCCCATGGCGCGCTCCAGGCCCTGATCGCGCTGGTCCCGCCCAACACGATCCCGGACGAGGCGGTGATCGCCATCAACCCGTCCGTTCTGGCCTTCACGGTGGCGGTGTCGGTGGCCACGGCGGTGCTGTTCGGCCTGGCTCCCGCCTGGCAGTCCTCCCGCACGAACCTGGTCGACGCGATGAAGGAGTCGGGACGGAGCGTCGGCGGCGGAGTGGGCCAGATCTTCGTGCGCAACGGGCTCGTGGTCTCGGAGGTGGCGCTGTCGGTGATGCTGCTGGTGGGCGCCGCGTTGATGATGCGGACGGTCTTCGCCGTGCAGGACGTGCGCCTGGGGATCCGCACCGACCGGCTGCTGACCTTGAGGGTGCCGCTGCCGATGCAGCGTTATCCCGACGCCGGGCGCCGGAACGCGTTCTTCCGCGAGCTGCTCGCGCGCGTGTCCGCGCTGCCCGGGGTGGCCGCCGCCGGCCTCAACACCGGGATCCATCCCCTGGGCAACTGGAACGTGCCGGTCGAGGTCGTGGGCAACGCGCGGGACGACCGGCCGGTGGTGCTGCACCAGGTCAGCGTGGAGTACGCAAAGGCGCTCGGCATCCCGCTCCTCGCCGGCCGCTCCTTCGAGGCGGCCGAGGTCGAGCGCGGGCAGCGGCTGGCCGTGGTCAACCAGGCGTTCGTCCGGCGCTACGCGGCCGGGCGCGACGTCGTTGGCCGCGTGGTGCGCGTGGCGCGCCTGCAGTCGGAGCCGTTCAAGGTGACCGATCCGTCGTTCGAGGTCGTGGGTGTGGTGCAGGACACGCTCAACCGCAACCTCACGGACGAGGTCCACCCCGAGCTCTACGTGCCCTCGACGATCACCGGCCTGGCCGAGCGGCTGGCCATCCTGACCGATATCGATCCCGCCGCGCTCGCTCCCGCCGTGCGCGCGCAGGTCCACGCGCTCGACCCCGAACAGCCGGTCACCGACGTGCGCACGATGCAGGACATGCTGGAGAGCTTCGTGTATTCGGGCCCGCGCTTCACCCTCGCGCTCTTCGCCGTCTTCGCGGCGCTCGGCCTGTGCCTCGCCGTGGTCGGCGTGTACGGGGTCGTGTCCCATGCCGTCTCCCGGAGGACGGCCGAGATCGGCGTGCGGCTGGCGCTGGGGGCCAGCGCGCGGCAGATCGCGGGCATGGTGGTGGGCAGCGGTTTGCGGCTGGTGGGCCTGGGCGTGCTGCTGGGCCTGCTGGGCAGCGCCGCCGCCGGGCGCGTGCTGCGCCAGCTCGTCTGGAGCGTGTCCCCCTTCGACCCGCTGTCGTTCGCCGCCGTGGCCGTGGTGCTCGTCCTCGTCGGCGTGCAGGCCTGTCTGCGGCCGGCCCTGCGCGCCGCGCGCGTGGATCCGGTCACGGCGCTGCGGTACGAATAGCGGCGAGGGCCTAGAGCTTCAGCGCGACCGCTACCCCGTCGCGGGTGGGATCGATCGTGGTGAGGAACCCGCGGTGCGCGAACAGGCGGCGCGTGAACTCGACGACGCCGCGGGTGGCGCGCGTCCCGTCGTCCTCGCCTTCGAGCACGCGGCCGGACCACAGCACGTTGTCGGTGACGAAGAGGCCGCCGGGACGCAGGTGCGCGAACGCGAGGTCCACCGCCTCCGGGTAGCCCTCCTTGTCCATGTCGTTGTAGACGATGTCCCACACCCCGCCCACGCGGCGCAGCGCGGCCGTCGCCTCCTCGCGGTGGTAGCTGACGCGGTCCCACACCCCGGCGCGGGTCAGGAAGCCCTCCGCCAGGCGCACGTTCTCCTCGGAGCGGTCCGTGCAGTGGACCTGGCCGTCCGGGCCGATCGCGCGCGCGAAGTGGAGGGCCGAGTAGCCGTAGCCGGAGCCCAGCTCGAACACGCGCCGCGCGCCGATCGCGCGGGCCAGCACCATCAAGTGGCGGCCGACCAGCGGCCCCACGATCGGGAACGCGCGCTCGCGGCCCAGCGCCTCCATCTCGTGGCGCACCGGGTCGCCGTCGTCGTAGAGCCGCCGGAGGTACTCCTCGATCCGCGGCTCGACGATCGCGACGGTCACGGTCCGGGCTCCCGCTGGCCGACCGGGTGGGTCAGCCGCGGGTCCGTCTCGCGGCGGCTCAGGTAGTCGGCCGCGGTCCCGGCCAGCATGTGGAAGAGCCAGAAGAGCGAGGCGGCGAACACGAGCGCGATGAGCCGCGGGCTCCAGCGCACGTGCATGAAGAAGAGCACCACCAGCGCCGCCTTGGCGACGGCGATGCCCAGGGCCACCGGCGTGTTCAGCGCGCCGAGGTCCACCCTCGACGCCGCGACCGTGGCCACGGTGAGCACCATCAGCGCGGCGAACACGGCCAGGTAGAGGCCCACCGGAGCGACGTGGTCCTGGCCGGCGGCGTGGCCGCCCCCGTGGGCATCGCCGTGCGGTCGCTCGCCGGCCGTCACCGCGTGCTCGCTCATCCGTGGATCAGGTAGAGGAGGGGGAACAGGAAGATCCAGATGATGTCGACGAAGTGCCAGTACAGCCCCGTCATCTCCACCGGCGTGTAGTACGCGGGCGAGTAGCGTCCCCGCCAGGCCAGGAACGCGAGCGTGGCCAGGATCGGCACCCCGATCACCATGTGGAGCGCGTGGAGGCCGGTCATGGCGAAGTAGAGGGTGTAGAAGGCCTGCGCGCCGCGCGGGTCGGCCCCGGTGAACTGGAAGGCGGGGCCCGGCACCAGGTGGTGCTCGAACTTGTCCGCGTACTCCACGACCTTGATGCCGAGGAACACCGCGCCGAGCGCGATCGTGAGGAGCAGGTTGACCACGGTCTTCTTGCGGTGGCCGAGCGCGGCCGCGTGCACGGCCAGCGCCATGGTCAGGCTGCTGCCGATCAGCACCGCGGTGTTGAACGCGCCCAGCTTCCAGTCCAGGTGATGGCTGGCCGCCGCGAACGCCTCCGGGTACGAGCCGCGGTAGATCGTGTAGAGCAGGAAGAGGCCGCCGAAGAACATGACCTCCTGGGCGAGGAACACCCACATGCCGAGGCTGGCCGCGTCCTTCTGCGCGACGAGGTCGCGGAAGTGGTGCTGGAGCGCCGGATGGTGCTCGGCCGCGTGCGCCGCCTCAGACAACCTTCACCTCCGAGGCCGCGTAGGCGTAGGCCTCCTCGCGCACGACGGGCTGCCGCTCGAAGTTCTCGGTGATGGGCGGGGAGTCGATCTCCCACTCGAGCCCCTTCGCGCCCCAGGGGTTCGCGGAGGCGCGCGGCCCGTAGCGCATCGACCAGACCAGGTAGACCATCGGCAGCAGGTACCCGGCGCCGAGGATCGAGGCCCCCGCCGAGGACATCACGTTCAGGACCTGGAACTCCTCCGGGTAGTAGTGATAGCGGCGCGGCATCCCCAGGTACCCGAGGATGAACTGCGGGAAGAAGGTCAGGTTGAACCCCAGGAAGATGGTCACCGCGCCCACGCGCGCCCACCATTCCGGGTAGAGCCGCCCCGTCATCTTGGGCCACCAGAAGTGCAGGCCGCCCAGGTACCCCATCACGGTGCCGCCCACCATGATGTAGTGGAAGTGCGCGACGATGAAGTAGGTGTCGTGCACGTGGATGTCGAGCCCGAGCGCGGCGAGCATGATCCCGGTGAGCCCGCCGATGGTGAACAGCCCGATGAACCCGATCGCGTAGAGCAGCGGGGTCTGCAGCGAAACCGACCCCCGGTGCAGGGTGGCCGTCCAGTTGAAGACCTTGATCGCGGACGGGATCGCCACCAGGAAGCTGAGGAACGAGAACACCATCCCCGCGTAGACCGATTGCCCGGACACGAAGAGGTGGTGGCCCCAGACCAGGAAGCTGAGCATGGCGATGGCCAGGCTGGACAGCGCGATGAACTCGTAGCCGAAGATGCGCTTGCGCGACATCGCGGGCACGAGCTCGCTGATCACCCCCATCGCGGGCAGGACCATGATGTAGACCGCGGGATGGGAGTAGAACCAGAACAGGTGCTGGAACAGCACCGGGTCCCCCCCGTAGCGCGGGTCGAAGAAGCCGAGGTGGAAGAGGCGCTCGGCCGCCACCATCAGCAGGGTCACCGCGATCACCGGCGTGCCCAGGATCATGATCAGGCTGGTGGCGTAGTGCGACCAGACGAACAGCGGCAGCCGGAACCAGGTCAGCCCCGGCGCGCGCATCTTGTGGATGGTCACGATGAAGTTCAGGCCGGTGAGGATCGAGGAGAACCCGGCCAGGAACGCCGCCACCCCGGTGGCCACCACCTGCGTGTTCGAGAACGACGTGCTGTAGGGCGCGTAGAAGGTCCAGCCGGTGTCGATGCCGCCGTTGAGGATCACCCACAGCATCAGCACGCAGCCCGACGTGAAGACGTACCAGCTCGCCAGGTTCAGCCGCGGGAAGGCCAGGTCCCGGGCCCCGATCATGATCGGGATGAGGAAGTTCCCGAGCACGGCGGGGATGGCCGGGATCAGGAAGAAGAAGACCATCACCACGCCGTGCATGGTGAAGAGCTTGTTGTAGGTCTCCGACTGCACGAGGTCGCCCGGAGGCGTGACCAGCTCCAGCCGGATGGCCACCGCGAACGCGCCGCCGATGAAGAACATCAGCGTGACCGTGGCCAGGTAGAGCAGAGCGATCCGCTTGTGGTCCACGCTGAGCAGCCAGGACCTGACCCCGTAGTCGACGTTCAGGTAGGTGGGCCGGCCCGTGGCGGGCGGCAGCGCCGGCGCGGTGGCGGTCACGGCTGCTCCTGCGGCGCCGTCGCCCCGGGCGACGGGCTCGACGGGGGCACGGGGGCGGCCGGCGCGGCGCCCGCGGCGGCGCCGCCCGCGGCCGCGCGTCCGGCGTCGAGCGACTGGATGTACGCGATCAACTGCATGAGCCCCTCTTCCCCGATCAGCCCCTGGTAGGCGGGCATGATCGGCTGGAAGCCCGCGACCACCTTCGCCGCGGGGTTTACGATCGACTCGCGGATGTAGGTCTCGTTCGCGATCACCGTCTGGCCGTTGGCAAGCTGGACCGGCTTGCCGAACAGCGCCTGCAGGTTCGGCCCGCGCGCCAGCGAGTCGGGCCGGTGGCAGGTGCCGCAGCCGAGGTCGGTGAAGAGCTTCTCGCCCGCGGAGGCCAGCGATCCGGTGGCCGAACCGGCCAGCCACGCCTGGAAGTCCGCCGGCTCCATCACCACCACGCTGCCGATCATCTGCGAGTGCTTGGTGCCGCAGTACTCCGCGCAGAACCAGTGGTAGCGGCCGGGCCTGGTCGCCTCGAACCAGGTCGCGCTGTAGTAGCCGGGCACGGCGTCCTTCTTCACGCGGAAGGCGGGCACGTAGAAGCTGTGGATCACGTCCTCGGAGGTCAGGTTCACCCGGATCGGCACCCCCACCGGCACGTGCAGCTCGTTGATCTCGCGCTGCCCGGTCAGGTGCTGCGCCTTCCACATCCAGCGCTTGCCCACCACGTACACGTCTATCGCGCCCACCGGCGGGCGGGCCATGGCGAAGAAGATGTCGGAGGCCCACACGAACACCACCATCACGATGGCGAGCGGGATCAGCGTCCAGGTCAGCTCCAGCGGCAGCGACCCGTGGATGGCGGGCGTGACCTCGCGCTCCGAGCGCCGCCGGTAGCGCACGGTGAACGTCACCACCAGCGCGGCGATCAGCAGCGAGAAGAACGCGGTCAGCGCGACCAGGAAGAAGTAGAGCGCGTCCACGCGCCCCGCCATCGTGGAGGCCTGCTCCGGAAACAGCGGCAGCCCTTCGAAGCCCATCAGGCGCCCGCCGCCCGCCGCTCCGTCCGGCGCAGCGTGTAGATCAGGAAGGCGAGCCCGCCCAGGGTGAGCACGGCCAGGACGCGCACGATCCGCATGACCACGGCGCCGTAGCGCCCGGTCTGCGGGTCGTATTGGTAGCAGAAGAGCACCACCTGGTCGATGACGCTGCCGATGCGGCCCGCACCCGACTCCATCACCGCGAGCTTGAGGTCCTTGGGGGCGTACTCGACGCCGTAGAGGTAGCGGGAGATCCGCCCGTCCGGCGTGAGCACGAGCAGTCCCGCGGGATGGGCGAACTGCTTGGTCCGCTCGTCCCACGCGTAGCGGAAGCCCACCGCGGCGGTGAGCCGCTTCAGCGAGGCCTCGTCCCCGGTGAGGAAGTGCCAGCCGGCGTCCGCGCCCTTTCGCTTGTAGCGCTGCAGGTACGCGGCCTTCTTGGCGCGGGCGAGGTCCGGTCCCTCGCGCGGGTCGAAGCTGACCGTCACCACCTCGAACTCGCGGCCGACGTCGAACGAGAGCGTGGCCAGCGCGCTGGCCAGCGCGTTCAGGCTCAGCGTGCACAGCATCGGGCAGTCGTAGTACACGATCGTCAGCACCACCGGCCGCTTCCCGAAGTACTGGCCGAGCGTCACGTCCCGGCCGTCCTCGTCGCGCAGCGCGACGTCGAGCGGCACGGCTTCGCCCAGCCGCTGGTCGTACCCGACCTCGCGCAGCTGGGCCGGGCGCGCGTCGGCGGGCAGTCCCTGGGCGCCCAGCGCGGCCGGCGCGAGCGCGAGCAGCAGTCCGGGCAGGAGGCGCATCTTCATTGATTGCGGCTCCCGCCGGGCGGGGCCGGCGAGGCTCCCCTCTCGGGTGCCACCGGCGGCATCGTCGCCGTGCCGGAGGCGCCGGCCGCCTCCGCCGGCCGGTCGAGCTGCGCGTCGGCGCCGGCGGGCGCCGGCGGCGCGCCGCCCGCCCGCTGCGCGTAGAGCTTCATCGCCTGCTCGATCGGGATGTGCACGGCGCCCGTGGTGTGGTCCGTCCAGCCGTAAGACGTCAGGCGCCGCATCTGCTCGGCGCGGAGCTGCTCCAGGTCCGTCCGCGGGGCCGCCTGCAGCCGCGGCACCGGCGGGCGCCGGCCCTGCCCCGGCGCCAGCGGGGCCGCGGCGGGGTCGTTCGCGCGATGCACGTTCCGGAGCAGGACGTAGACACCCAGGCTGACGCCGGCGCTGAACGCCGCCAGCACGCCGAGGCCGACGGCGGCCTTCGCGACCGTGCGGACGTTGACGTCGCGCGGCTCGTGGTCGACTTCAGCCACGTGCGGGCTCCAGGAACTCGCGGAGATCGGGCTCTCCGGTCGGCAGCAGGGGCCGGTCCGCCACCTCGCGGGTGAAGGCGAACAGCCAGAGGCCGCCCAGGCCGACCAGCGCCGCCGCGTGAAGGGCGTAGGCGAGCAGGCCGCCCTGGCCGTGCAGCTCGGGACCGATCAGCCACACCAGGTCCACGAGGCGCATGAACAGGAGCACGGCGGCCACGCTGCCGAGCCGGCGCGGGTTCTTCTTCGTGCCGCGGGAGAGCAGCAGCAGGATCGGCAGCGCGAAGTGGAAGACGACCAGCATCGCCGCCAGGCCCTGCCATCCGCCGTGCAGCCGGTGCAGGTACCAGGGCACCTCCTCGGGCAGGTTGCCGGACCAGATGATCAGGAACTGCGAGTAGGACACGTACGCCCACACCATCACGAAGGCGAACAGCAGCTTGCCGAGGTCGTGCAGGGCGGGGGTGGCGCGCAAGAGCGGCGCCAGCGGGGTGGCGGCACCCGCGAACGAGACGATCACCACCACCAGCGCGAGCGCCGAGAGCGCCTGCCCCACCATGAAGAGCAGGCCCCAGATCGTGGACATCCAGTGCGGGTCGAGCGACATCGCCCAGTCCACGGAGGCGAAGGTGATCGTGAGGCCCATCAGCACCAGCCCGCCGCCCGAGAGGCTGCGCAGCCGCCGCGAGGTGCGCAGGTAGTCGCTGCCCGCGTCGAGGGCGAGCGACGCCCGGTTGAGCGCGCGCGCCAGGAGGATCCACACCGCGAAGTAGAAGACGGTCCGCAACAGGAAGAACACCGGGTTCAGGTACAGGTGCTTCTGCTGGAGGATCGGGTCCTGGGCCGCCTCGGCGCGCGCCCACGGCCAGACGTAGGGCAGCCCGACCGCGAGGGGCAGGAACGCCACCGCGGCCCAGGGGAGCGTGCGCGTGCCCGCCTCGAGCAGCCGGCGCACCGCCAGTCCCCAGTACCCGCCGGTCAGGTGATGGATCATCGTGATCGAGAGGCACCCGATCGCGATGTTCACCACGAACAGGTACGCGAGCAGGTAGGACCGGAAGAACTGGCCGGGATCGAAGAGCGCTCCGATCACGGCCAGCGCCATCCCGGCCGCGCCGGCGAGCAGGGCCGGGCGGCGCAGCCGCGCCAGTTCCAGGGGCCGCTCGTGGGCGGGCGTGCTCATTGGTGCCCCTGCCGCGCCGGGTCCACGATGCCCGCCGGCGTGGCGCTCGCGGCCGCGTCGAGCGCGCCGCGGCTCTCCGCCGGCACGTCGGCCAGGGTCGCGCCCTGGCTGAGCTGCAGCGCCCGGATGTAGGCGACCACCGCCCAGCGGTCGGGGATCGAGACCTGCGCGGCGTAGTCCGGCATCGCCCCGAAGCCGTTGGTCATCACGTCGAAGAAGTAGCCGTCCGGCTGCCCGCGAAGCCGCGCGTCGTGGAACGAGGTGGGCACGCGGAAGCCGCGGCGGACGACCATCCCGTCGCCGGAGCCCGCGTAGCCGTGGCAGGGCGAGCAGTAGATGTCGTAACGCTGCCGGCCGCGCTCGACCAGCGCGAGCGTCACCGGCACCGGCGAGGTGGCCACGAACGCGCCCGCCACCTTTCCGGTGGCCGCCGGCGTGTCCTCGCGCAGGTGCCCGCGCGCCACGGTGCCCGCCACCAGCGGACGTGACGAGCGCTTGTCCGCGAAGAAATCGCTGCGCTCGTAGGGCTCGTACCGCGGCGCGTCGTGCATGTCCTGCCGGCAGGCTCCGAACAGCACCAGCATGGCGAGCGGCAGCAGGGAGGGTTTCACCGCCGTGGATTCGTACCGGCGGGTCACGGCTCCACCTCGGCGACCGCGGTCACTCCGGACAGGCCTTCGAGGAAGCGGCGGGTCTCGGAGGCGTCGAACTTCGCGTCCGCGGACTCCACGCACAGGAAGAAGCGGTCCCGGGTGGCCAGCGCGAACGAGGGCACGTTGAAGACCGGGTGGTACGGCTCGGGCAGGCCGTTGAGCGCGAGCATCCCGAGGACGGCGGTGAGGGCCGCGAACAGGATCGTGGTCTCGAAGCTCGGCACGATGAAGGCGGGCCAGCTGTGGAACGGCCGGCCGCCGACGTTCATCGGGTACTCGATCACCGAGGCCCAGTACTGCAGCCCGTAGCCGGCCACCAGCCCGCACAGCCCGCCCAGCAGCACCAGCAGGGGCAGGCGCGAATGGTGGAAGTGCAGCGCCTCGGCCAGCGCCTCGATCGGATAGGGCGAGTAGGCGTCCACCTTGCGGTAGCCGGCCTCGCGCACCGCGCGCGCGGCCGCCACCACGTGAGCGGGGTCCTGGAACTCCGCCATCAGGCCGTAGAGCCGGGGCCGCTCCTTCACGCGTTCTCCTTCACCTCCGCCTCCGGCAGGATCGTGCGCATCTCGAAGATCGAGATCACGGGCAGGAAGCGGATGAACAGGAAGAAGAGGGTGAGGAAGAGGCCGATGGTCCCGATGAACGCCGACCAGTCGTAGGGCGTGCCCGAATACATGCCCCAGGACGAAGGCAGGAAGTCCCGGTGGAGGCTGGTCACGATGATCACGTAGCGCTCGAGCCACATGCCGATCGAGACCACGAACGAGATGAAGAACAGGTAGGGCACGCTGGTGCGGAGGTTCTTGATCCAGAGCGTGTTGATCATCACCACGTTGCAGAGGATCAGCGCCGCGTACATGTACCAGTAGGGGCCGGTCATCCGGTTGAAGATCATGAAGCGCTCGTACTGGTTCGCGCTGTACCAGGCCATGAAGGCCTCGACCATGTACCCGTAGCCCACGAGCAGGCCCGTGGCCAGCATGACCTTGGCCATGTTCTCGAGGTGCGTCATGGTGATGAAGTCCTCGAGACCGTAGAACTTCCGCAGCGGGATGGCCAGGGTGAGCACCATGGCGAACCCCGCGTAGATGGCGCCGGCCACGAAGTACGGCGGGAAGATGGTGGCGTGCCAGCCCGGCACGACCCCCACCGCGAAGTCCAGGCTCACCACGGTGTGGACGGAGATCACCAGCGGCGTGGCCAGCCCGGCCAGGAGCAGGTAGGCGGTGTCGTAGTTGTGCCAGTGGCGGGCCGAGCCGCGCCACCCCATGGCCAGCATCCCGTAGACGATCTTCCAGGGCTTGCTCCGCGCGCGGTCGCGCAGGGTGGCGAAATCCGGGATGAGCCCCACGAACCAGAAGAGCGCGGACACCGTCGCGTAGGTCGAGATCGCGAACACGTCCCAGATCAGGGGGCTCCGGAACTGCGGCCAGAGGCCCATCGTGTTCGGGTAGGGGAAGAGCCAGTAGGCGGCGAGCCAGGGGCGGCCGGTGTGGAAGATCGGGTAGAAGACCGCGCAGGCCACCGCGAACAGCGTCATCGCCTCCGCGAACCGGTTGATCGAGGTGCGCCATGGCTGGCGCAGCAGGAGCAGGATGGCCGAGATCAGCGTGCCCGCGTGGCCGATGCCGATCCACCAGACCAGGTTGATGATGTCGAAGCCCCAGCCCACGGGGACGTTCGGCCCCCATACCCCGATGCCGCGGAAGAGCAGGTTCACCACCGCCCACAGCAGGCCCATGAACAGGGTGAAGGAGAGGGCGAACCCGACGAACCAGGCCAGCGGCGTGCGGCGGGTCAGCGTGATGCTGGCGATCTTCTCGGTGACCGACGCGAACGTGTGGTCGCCGCCGATCAGGTCCGGGGGCGTCGGCGGCGGCGGAGGGAGCGCGTCGCGGGCGAGGTCGTCCTCGCGCGGATCCGGAAGCCGCGCCATCAGCCGTGCGCCTCCCCCGCCGTGCCCGGCGCCAGCGCGGGCTGGTCGGGCATCTCCGGGTTCGGGTTCTTGACCGCGGCCAGGTACGTGGTGCGCGGCCGCGTGTTGAGGTCCTCCAGCATGCCGTAGTTGCGCGGGTCGGCCTTCCAGCGCGCGACTTCGCTGGCGGGGTCGTTGACGTCGCCGAACACGATCGCGCGGCCCGGGCAGGCCTGCGCGCAGGCGGTCTGGATGTCGCCGTCGCGGAGCGGCCGCCCCTCGTTGCGGGCCTGGATCCGCGTCTGGTTGATGCGCTGCACGCAGTAGGTGCACTTCTCCATCACGCCGCGGCTGCGCACGGTCACGTCGGGGTTCCGCCCCAGCTTCAGCGAGGGCGTCTCCCAGTCCGAATAGAGGAAGAAGTTGAACCGGCGCACCTTGTAGGGGCAGTTGTTCGAGCAGTACCGGGTGCCCACGCACCGGTTGTAGACCATGTCGTTGAGGCCCTCTTCGCTGTGCGTGGTGGCCGCCACCGGGCAGACCACCTCGCAGGGGGCCATCTCGCAGTGCATGCAGGGCACCGGCGCGAAGTACGTCTCGGGGTCCTGCGGCGCGCCGGTGTAGTAGTGGTCCACGCGGATCCAGTGCATCTCGCGGCCGCGCGACACCTGGTCCTTCCCCACCACCGGGATGTTGTTCTCGGCCTGGCAGGCCACGACGCAGGCGTTGCAGCCCACGCAGGAGTTGAGGTCGATGGCCATGCCCCAGGCGTGGCCCGGGTACTTGTACTCGGGGTACATGGTCAGCTCGCGGCGCGGCCGGTGCCCGAGGTGCTGCGCGAAGTGCGGGTCCTGGTCGTACCGCTCGCGCGTGGTCGAGCGGATCACGTTGCGGCCCTCGAGGTTCCAGTGCTGCTGGGTGATGGCCAGCGTGTAGCGATCGCCGGTCTTGTGGACCTCCAGCCCGCCCCCGAACCAGGGCGCGTCGCCGGTGCGCAGCGCGTAGGCGTTGAAGCCCAGCCCGCTGCCCACGCGGCCGGCGCGCGAGCGCCCGTAGCCGAGGTGGACGGTGACGGTGTCCTCGGGATGGCCGGGGATGGCCAGGGCCGGCGCCTGCACCGCGCGCCCGCGGTAGCGCAGCTCCACCATGTCCGTCGTCGTGCCGCGGCTGGTCGCCTCGGTGTGGACGCCCAGGCGCGCGGCCGTCGCCGGGCTCATCAGCGCGGCGTTGTCCCAGGTCAGCTTGGTGAGCGGCTTGGGCAGCTCCTGCAGCCAGCCGATGTTGGCGAATCGCCCGTCGTGGACGGAGGGATCCGGCCGGAACACGAGCTCGAGCCCCGGGGCGGGCGCGGCCGCGGAGCCGGGCGCGCTGGCGGGCGCGGCGGCGGCCGGGGGCGCGACCGTCTCCGTGGCGGGAGCCGCCCCGCGCACGATGCCGTCGTGCAGCGCCTGCCGCCAGGCGCGCTCGAAATCGCCGCCCAGGCCGCCCCGCGTCTGCCAGTGCTCGCGGACGAGGTCGTAGGCCGACCGTTCGGGCCGGTCCGTGAGCGCGGCCAGCAGCTCGTGCGCGGTCTTGCCGCCGTAGAGCGGCGCGATCAGCGGCTGCATCAGTGAATACGTGCCGTCGTAAGCGCGCGCATCGCCCCACGACTCCAGGTAATGCGCGGCCGGAATGTGCCAGTGACAGTATTCGGACGTCTCATCTTCATACAGGCTCAGATGGACGGCGCGTTTCGCCTTGCGGATGGCGGATTTGAAATCCAATGCGGCC
>DATBIZ010000117.1:0-8344 GCA_036556645.1 Vicinamibacteria bacterium
AGCAGCTCGCCCTGGCCGCGCAGGACCACCTTCAGGTCTCCGGACGGCTCCACCTCGACCTCCGAGATCTCCGCGCCGAGCTCGCCCAGGTCGCGCAGCAGCGCGCCCGCGCGCTCCGCGCGCTCGCGGCGCTCCTCCGCCGACGCGCCGCGCAGGCCGCGCACGATAGGCAGGTCGAAGCCGGCGGTGCGCGGGCCGTAGAGCGCGATCAGCGTGCCGTCGCCGTCCATCAGGTAGAGGCGGTCCAGCTCGGCCAGGGCCAGCGGCTGCCGCTCCCGGATGTCCACGCGCAGCGTGTCGGGCAGCGTGCGCGACACGGTGGCGTCGGCCACCCAGGGCGAGCCGCGCAGGCGCGCGCCCAGCGACCGGATGTCCACGCCCAGGATGTTCTCGCCCACCGCGGGGCCCAGCAGCTCGCGCACCTCGCCCTCGGAGAGGAAGCGGCTGCCGCGCACGTCCACCCGCCCGACCTTGAGCCGCTCGCTGGCCATCACGTTCGCGTAGGCGCTCCACACCAGGTAGGCCGCGACCAGGCAGCCGCCGGTGATCTCGACGGCGACCACCACGCGGCCCAGCGTGCCGCGCCGCGCCCGGCGCACGCGCGTGCGCCGCTCCGGGCGGAGGAACGGCGCCTCGCTGGGGTCGGGGGCGTCGAGGTGCGGCGCGGGAGGCGGCCCCAGCGGCAGGCGGCGCCGCTCGGGCACCACCCGCCGCTCCTTCATGCCTGTCGTCTCCGTAGCAGCTCCTCGCCCGCGGAGAACACGCTGCCGGCGCCGAGGGTGAGCACCACGTCGCCCTCGCGAGCCTCCTCGCACAGCCGCTCGGCCGCCGCGCGCAGGTCGCCCGCGTAGACGACCTGCCGGTGGCCGCGGGTGGCGATCGCGCGCGCCAGCGCCTCCGAGGTGACGCCCGCGATCGGCTCCTCGCTGGCCGGGTAGATGTCGGCCAGGATCAGCGCGTCGGCCTGGTTGAACGCGCGGCAGAACTCGTCCCACAGGTGCTGCGTGCGCGTGTAGCGATGCGGCTGGAACAGGACGACGGTCCGGCGCGAGCCGGCGCGGTGGCGCAGCGCCTCGAGCGTGGCGCGGATCTCCGTGGGGTGGTGGCCGTAGTCGTCCACCACCAGCACCCCCCCGGCCTCCCCCTTCACCTGGAAGCGGCGGTCCACGCCCGTGAACGACGAAAGGCCGGCGTGGATGCTCTCGAAGGACACGCCGAGGTCGAGGCCGACCGCGACCGCGGCCAGCGAGTTCAGCACGTTGTGGGTGCCGGGGATGCGCACCTCGATCCGCCCCAGCTCCGTCCCCTTGTGCGCGGCCGTGTACTGCGACCCCTCGGCCGAGAGGCCCACGTCCCGCGCCGAGACCTCGGCCTGCGGCGAGAGGCCGTACGTGATCACGCGCCGCTCGACGCGCGGCAGCACGTCCTGCACGGGCGGGTCGTCCAGGCAGAGCACGGCCGCGCCGTAGAAGGGCACCTTGTTGACGAACCCGACGAAGGCGTCCTGCACGTCGGCCAGGTCCCGGTAGGTGTCGAGGTGCTCGCGGTCGATGTTCGTCACCACCGCCACGGTCGGGGAGAGACGCAGGAACGAGCGGTCCGACTCGTCCGCCTCGACCACCATGAAGTCGCCGCGGCCCAGCCGCGCGCCGGAGCCGAGCACGCCGAGCCGCCCGCCGACCACGACCGTGGGGTCGAGCCCGCCGCGGTCGAGCACCAGCGCGACCATCGAGGTGGTGGTGGTCTTGCCGTGGCTGCCGGCCACCGCCACCCCGTACTTGAGCCGCATCAGCTCCGCCAGCATCTCCGCGCGCGGGATGACCGGCACGCCGTGCCGGCGCGCCTCCACGACCTCAGGGTTGTCCGGCCGCACCGCGGTCGAGCACACGACCACGTGCGCGCCCGCCACGTGCTCGGCCAGGTGCCCCTCGAAGATGCGCGCCCCCAGCCCGGCCAGCCGCTGCGTGGTGGCGGACTTCTTGAGGTCCGATCCCGAGACCTCGTACCCCAGGTTGATGAGCACCTCGGCGATGCCGCTCATCCCCGAGCCGCCGATCCCGACGAAGTGGACCCGCTGGTACTTCCTAAACAAGGTGCGAACCCCTGACGTTCACGCGTTCTCCAGGAGGTCGGCGACTCTGGCGGCCGCGTCGGCCTTGCCCAGGGATCGGGCCGCGTCCTCCATCGCCGCCAGGCGCCTGGGGTCGGCGAGGACCTCGTTGACCACCGCGGCCAGGCGTTCGCCCGTGAGGTCCTTCTCCTCGATCATGCGCGCGGCGCCCGCCGCCTCCATCGCGCGGGCGTTCGAGCGCTGGTGGTCGTCCGCGGCCTGGGCGAAGGGCACCAGCACGGCCGCCTTCCCCGCCGCGGTCAGCTCGGCGCAGGTGGTGGCGCCGCTGCGCGACACGACCAGGTCCGCCTGGGCGAACCGCGCCTCCATGTCGTCCAGGAACGCGAGCACCTCGGCGGGCCGGCTCGCCGCGGCGTAGGCCGCGGCCACCTCGTCGCGCATCGCCTCGCCGGTCTGGTGCACGAGGCGCAGGCGCCCGGGGCCGGGCAGGTGCGGCAGCGCCGCCGCCAGCGCGCGGTTCAGGATCCGGGAGCCCTGGCTGCCTCCGAACACGAGCACGGTGTAGGGCTCGCGGTGGTCCTTGCGGGGCAGGCTCGCGAACCCGCCGCGCACCGGGTTGCCCGTGATCACGCCCTTGTCCCCGAACTCCCGCGCGGCCTCGGGATACGAGCACGCGCAGCGGCGCACGAACGGCTTCAGCACGCGGTTCGTGAAGCCGGGCTTCGCGTTGGGCTCCAGGATCACGGTCGGCACCCGCTGCAGGGCCGCGAGCAGCACCACCGGGCCGCCCGCGTAGCCGCCCACCCCGAGCACCGCGAAGGGCCGGTAACGGCGGACGAGCGCCCCCGCCTGCCAGAGCGCGCGCGGGAGGGCGAGGACGCCCTTCGCGGTGCGCGCCGGGCCGATGCCCTTGAGGGGCAGGATCGGCAGCAGCACCAGCTCGTAGCCGGCGCGGGGCACGATCCGCGACTCGAGGCCGCGCGGGGTGCCCGCGAAGACGACGCGCGTCTGCGGATCGCGCCGGCGCAGCTCGTCCGCCACCGCGATGCCGGGGAAGAGATGGCCGCCGGTGCCGCCCGCCGCGATGAGTACGGTCCGTGCCATCGTCATCGCGTGTCCTCGCTCGCGCTCCTGGTCGAGCTCCGCGCGCGCGGAAGTGAATCCCGCGCGCTGCGAAAGGAGACGCTCGCCGCGGGCGGGGGGCTCAGTCCGCATGCTGCGAGACGTTGAGGATCACGCCGAGGGAGAGCAGGGTCAGCACCAGCGAGGTGCCGCCGGCGCTGATGAGCGGCAGCGGGATGCCCTTCGCGGGCAGCAGCCCGAGCACCACGCTCAGGTTGATGAAGGCCTGGAGCACGATCGCGAAGGTCAGGCCCGCCGCCAGGTACATCCCGAAGTCGTCGGGGGCGCGCCAGGCGGCCCGGATCCCGCGCCAGAGGAAGAGCACGAAGCCCGCGACCACCGCCGCCGCGCCGATCAGGCCCAGCTCCTCGCCGATCACCGCGTAGATGAAGTCGCTGTACGGATAGGGCAGGTAGAAGAGCTTCTGCCGGCCCTCCATCAGGCCGGCGCCGGTCACGCCGCCGGTGCCGACCGCGATCAGGCTCTGGATGATGTGGTAGCCGCTGCCGCGCGGGTCGGAGTACGGGTTCAGGAACGCCTCGATGCGGTCGCGCCGGTACGCCGCCACCATCACCGCCTGGTACAGGACGGCCACGCCGGGGATGGCCAGCGCGGCGAAGTAGCGCACGCGCACGCCGGCCAGGAACAGCATCACGCAGCCGATCAGCGCCAGGGTGGCCGCGGTGCCGAGGTCGGGCTGGATGAAGATCAGGAACGCGAACCAGCCCAGCAGCAGGAACGCCGGGAAGAGCGAGGGCAGGAACTCGTTGACGCGCTCGCCCCGGCGCTCCAGGTGGTAGGCGAGGAAGAGCACGATCGAGAGCTTGGCCAGCTCGGACGGCTGGAAGGAGAGCGCGCCCAGGCGGATCCAGCGGTGCGTGTCGTTCACCGGCCTGAGGAACAGCACCAGGATCAGGAGCAGGGTGGTGGCCCCCACGATCGAGTACACGACCGCGGGCTGCCGCAGCTTGCGGTAGTCGAGGCGCATGGCCGCCGCCATGACCACCAGGCCCAGCACCGCCCACACGACCTGGCGCACCAGGAAGTGGTAGGCGTTGCCGTGCGCCTCGCGCGCCAGGGGCGAGGAGGCGCTCCAGACCACGACCAGGCCCAGCCCCATCAGGGCCACGCTGACCGCGAAGAGGACGGAGTCCGAGGCGAGCTTCTTAGCCATCCGCCTCCTCGGCCTCGGCGAGCCGGCGCACCTCGTCCTTGAAGGCGCGGCCGCGCTCGGCGTAGTCGCGGAACATGTCGAAGGACGCGCAGGCGGGCGCGAGGAGGACGGTGTCCCCGGGCCGGGCGCGCGCGAGTGCGCCTTCCACCGCCGCGCGCAGCGTGTCGCAGGCGACGACCGGCAGCGTGGGCGACAGCGCGCGCGCCACCAGGTCGCGCGCCTCGCCGATCGCCATCACGGCGCGGCCCCGGCCCGCCAGCGCGGGCGCGAGGTCGGCGAAGTCGCCGCCCTTGTACTTGCCGCCGAGGATCACCAGCAGCGGCGTGTCGAAGCTCTCCAGGCTCTTGCGCGCGGCGTCCACGTTGGTGGCCTTCGAGTCGTTGAAGAAGGCGACGCCGCGGACGTCGGCCACGTGCTCCAGCACGTGCTCCACGCCGCGGAACGAGCGCACCGCGCGCGCGATCGCCTCCGGCGGGGCGCCGGCGACGCGCGCGGCGGCGGCGGCGGCGAGCAGGTCGGCGGCCAGGTGCTCGCCGGGCAGGCGCACCTCGTCGCGCCGGAAGAGCGTCTCCTCCCGGCCGTCGCGCCGCAGCCGCGCCTGGCCGCCCGCGAAGAAGGCGCCCTCGCCGGGCAGCCCGCCCGGCGCGAACGGCAGCCGGCGCGCGCGCCCGCCGCGCGCCAGCGCGAGCACCCCCGGGTCGTCCGCGTTCACCACCGCCCAGTCGCGCTCGTCCTGCCGCGCGAAGATGCGCGCCTTGGCCTGCGCGTACTCCTCGAAGCTGGCGTGGCGGTCGAGGTGGTCCGGCGACAGGTTCAGGAAGACGGCCACCTGGGGGTGGAACGTGTCGCTCTGCTCGAGCTGGAAGCTGGAGACCTCGAGCACGAACGTGGTCGCGTCGGTCGATCCGTCCACCAGGCCGGTGACCGCGGTGCCGATGTTGCCGCCCACGCGCACGTCGCCGCCGGCCTCGCGCAGCATCGCGCCCAGCGCCGCGGTGGTGGTGGACTTTCCCTTGGTGCCGGTCACCGCGATCACGCGCCCCTTCAGCAGGCGGTACCCGAGCTCCAGCTCGCCGATCACCGCCGCGCCCTTGGCCCGCGCCGCCGCCAGCTCCTGCGCGCTCCACGGCACGCCCGGCGACACCACCACCAGGTCGGCCGCTTCGAAGCTGGCGAGGCGATGCCCGCCGGCCTCGAGCCGGATGCCCTTCTCGCGCAGCCTCAGCGCCTCTTCCGCCAGCTCCCCCTCCGGCTTGCCGTCCGTGGCGACGACGCGCGCCCCGCGCCGGGCCAGGAGCTCCGCCGCCGCCACCCCCGACCGCGCCAGCCCGACCACGACGACGTCTTTCCCCGCCAGCTCCAAGGCGACCTCATCCGGCCAGCAGACCAACGGCGTGGTTCCGCCTTCTCATCGCAATTTCAGGGTGGTGACCGAGAAGAGCGCGAACACGAAGGCCACGATCAGGAAGCGGATGATGATCTGCGGCTCCGCCCAGCCGATCAGCTCGAAGTGGTGGTGCAGGGGGGCCATGCGGAAGATGCGCTTCTTGCGCAGCTTGAAGGAGGCCACCTGCAGGATCACCGACAGCGCCTCCAGCACGAACACGCCGCCGATGCTGATCAGCAGCAGCTCGTGTTTGATCAGGATGGCCACCGTGCCGAGCGCGCCGCCCAGGCTGAGGCTGCCCACGTCCCCCATGAAGATCTGCGCGGGGTAGCAGTTCCACCACAGGAACCCCATCGAGGCGCCGACCATCGCGCCGCAGAAGACCGTCACCTCGCCCGCGCGCGGCAGGAACAGCACGTCGAGGTAGTCGGAGAAGACGCGATGGCCGGTCACGTAGGCCAGCACGGTGAAGGCGGCGGCCGCGATCAGGGTGCAGCCGATGGCCAGCCCGTCGAGGCCGTCGGTCATGTTCACCGCGTTGCTGGCCGCGACCAGCACCAGCATCGCGAACAGGATGTAGAGCGGCCCCAGGTCCGGCATCGCGGTCTTGAAGAACGGGATCACGAGGCGGGTCGCGGTGTGCGTCGGGTCCGACAGGGACGACCACCAGACCGCGGTGCCCACGAGCAGGCCCACCGCCACCTGGCCGGTCATCTTGTAGCGGCCCTTCAGGCCGAGGTTCCGCTTCTTCACGACCTTCAGGTAGTCGTCCGCGAACCCGATCGCCCCGAACGCGAGGGTCGAGAGCACGCAGATCCACACGAAGCGGTTCTTGAGGTCGCCCCAGAGCAGCGTCGGCACCACGATGCCGGTGAGGATCAGCAGGCCGCCCATGGTGGGCGTGCCCGCCTTGGTGCGGTGCGCCTGCGGCCCTTCCTCGCGGATGTATTGCCCGACCTGGAGCCGGCGCAGCCGCTCGATCATCCAGGGCCCGAGCAGCAGCACCAGGAAGAGCGCGGTCAAGCTCGCCACCGCGGTCCGGAACGTGATGTAGCGGACCACGTTCAGGCCCGACATCTCGCCGCGCAGCGAGTAGAAGAGGTGGTAGAGCACTCAGTCCCCGGCCTTCCCGAACGCGGAGGCGATCGCCTCCACGATCGTCTCCATGCGCACGCCCCGCGACCCCTTCACCAGCACGGCGTCGCCGGGGCGGACCAGCGAGGGCAGCGCCGCCGCCGCCGCCGCCGAGTCGGGAAAGGCGGTGAGCGCGTCGGCGGGCAGCCCGGCCTCGCGCGCGCCCTCGAGGAAGTGCGGCGCCAGCGCGCCCACCCCGACCATCACCAGCAGCCGGGGCGCGACCTTGCGGCCGGTCTCCCGGTGCAGGTCCGGCCCCGTGGGGCCGAGCTCGAGCATGTCGCCGAGCACGGCCACGCGGCGGCCCGGCGCGGACATGTCGAGGGCGGCCACCGCGGCCTCGACCGCGGCCGGGTTCGAGTTGTAGCAGTCGTCGAGCACGGTGACGTTCGCGCCGAGCCGCAGCACCTGGCCGCGATGGCTGGCCGGCCTCATCTCCACCGCCGCGGCGGCGATCTCCTCGGCCGAGAGGCCGAGGTGGTGCGCGGCGGCCGCCGCGGCCAGGAAGTTCGAGAGGTAGTGCGGCCCGGGCAGGGGCAGGGCGACGTCCACCGCGCGCCCGCCCAGCCGCAGGTCGAAGCGCATGCCGTGCACGGTGCCCCGCCAGTTCTCGGCGGAGGCGGCGTAGGAACGGTCGCGGCCGAACCAGGCCACCTTCCCGCCGCGGGCGCGGAACGCCTCGCCCACGCGGCGCACGCGCGGGTCGTCGCCGTTGAGCACGGCCAGGCCGCTCTCCCCCAGGCCTTCGAGGATCTCGGCCTTGGCGTCCGCGATCGCGTCCACGGAGGCGAAGAACTCGAGGTGGACCGGCGCCACCATGGTGATGATGGCCACGTCCGGCCGCGCCAGGCGCGACAGCGCGCGCAGCTCGCCCGCGGCCGACATGCCCAGCTCCAGCACCGCGTGCCGGTGCTCCGGCTGCAGCCGCAGCAGGGTCAGCGGCAGGCCGTACTGGTTGTTCAGGTTGCCTTCGGTCTTCAGCACCGGCCCCCGGCGCGCGAGCAGCGCCGCCGTCATCTCCTTGGTGGTGGTCTTGCCGGCGGATCCCGTCACCGCCACCACCGGGATCGCCGCCTGCCGCCGCCGGTGCTGGCCGAGCGCGGCCAGCGCGGCCGTGGTGTCCGCCACCCGCAGCAGCGGCAGCCCCTCCGGCGCGGGCGCGTCCCGGTGCACGACCGCGGCCCGCGCGCCCTTGGCGGCCGCGTCGGCGAGGAAGTCGTGGCCGTCGAAGCGGGGCCCCTTGATCGCGAAGAACAGGTCACCGGGCGTGATGGTCCGCGAGTCGATGGACACGCGGCCGAAGCGCAGCGGCTCGCTCCCGGCGCGGCCGCGCGGGGTGGCCCCGGTCGCCGACACCACGTCTTGCAGGTCCAGGGTGCTCTCGAGCATGGAAGACACCGCTCCCCTCACGCCTTCCCTCGGAGCGCGAGGCGCGTGAGGACCTCGCGCGCGATCT
>DATBIZ010000118.1:0-3438 GCA_036556645.1 Vicinamibacteria bacterium
TGATCTTCTCGGTCGAGGATCTGCGCGCGGTCGACCCAAACGAGTCGAAACGCAGCGTGCTGAACGGCGTATCGTTCGATCTGCGCCGCGGCGAGATCCTCGGGATCGCCGGGCTGATGGGCTCCGGGCGCACCGAGACGCTGCGGGCCCTGTTCGGCGCGGACGCGCGCGCGGCGGGCGAGATCGAGGTGGGCGGCGCCCCGGCCCGCATCGCTTCGCCCGCCGACGCGGTGCGCCACGGTCTGGCCTTCGTCGGCGAGGACCGCCAGGCGCAGGGGCTGCTGCTCCCGCTGCCCGTCCGCGCGAACCTGACCCTCTCGCGCCTGCGCGCGCTGGGCGGCCGGCTCGGCCTCGTGCGCGGGCCGGCGGAGCGCGCGGCGGCGCGGGCGCAGGCCGACGCTCTCGGCGTCCGCTGCGCCTCGCTCGAGCAGCCGGTGGCGCAGCTCTCGGGCGGCAACCAGCAGAAGGTGGTGCTGGCCCGCGTGCTCGCGCGCGGGGGAGAGGTGTACCTCCTCGACGAGCCGACGCGCGGGGTGGACGCGGCCGCGCGGCTCGAGATCCACGCCCACCTGCGGCGGCTGGCCCAGGGCGGGGCGGCGGTGGTGATGGTGTCGTCCGAGCTGGACGAGCTGCTCCTGCTCTGCGACCGCGTCGCGGTGCTGTGCGCGGGACGGACGGTGGCGACGTTCGAGAAGCGCGACTTCGCGCGGGCCGCGATCCTGGGCGCCGCGCTGGGCGGCCACGCCGGCCTCGCGCCGGGCGTGCCCGCCTGATGCGCGCCTGGAGCGCGGCGCGCGAGTATGCCGCGCTGTCGGTGGTGCTGGGGGCGCTGGTGGCCGCCTTCGCCCTGGCCACCGACCACTTCTTCACCGCGGGCACGTTCCGCACGATCGCCAACCAGATCCCGGCCGCGCTGGTGGTGGCGGTGGGCATGACCTTCGTGCTGGTGGTCGCCTCCATCGACCTCTCGGTCGGCTCGGTGCTGGCGCTCAGCGGGGCGGTGCTCGGCGCATGCCTGGTCGAGCTGCAGCTCGCGCTGCCGCTGGCGGGAGCGGCCTGCCTGCTGGCGGGAGCGGCCTGCGGCGCGCTCAACGGCCTGATCGTCGTGCGCTGGGGGCTGCCCTCGTTCATCGTGACCCTGGGCATGATGGAGATGGCGCGCGGCGGCGCTTACCTGGTGACCGGGTCGCGGACGCGCTACATCGGCGCCGGCGTCGAGCGCGTGGCGGAGGCGTCGTGGCTCGGCCTCTCGCTGCCGTTCGCGCTGGCGCTGCTCGTGGTGGCCGCGGGCCAGGCCGTGCTCTCGCGCACGGTCTTCGGCCGCTACCTGGTGGCGGTGGGGACGAACGAAGAGGCGGTGCGGCTGGCGGGGATAGAGACCGGCCGGGTGAGGGCGGCCGTCTTCGTGCTCTCGGGCGCGCTCAGCGGGCTCGGCGCGCTGCTGCACTCGGCCCGGCTCGGCTCCGCGGACCCGAACGCGGGCGCCGGCTTCGAGCTGCAGGCGATCGCCGCGGTCGTGATCGGCGGGACCAGCCTGCTGGGAGGGCGCGGCTCGGTCGTCAGCTCGTTCTTCGGCGTGGTGATCATGGCCGTGCTCGGCACCGGCCTCGCCCAGGTGGGCGTGCAGGAGCCGAGCAAGCGGCTGATCACGGGCGCGGTGATCGTCGTGGCCGTGATCGCCGACCGCTACCGCCACCGCGGCGCGGCGAGGGCGGCCTGAGATGAGCGCGCCGATCGTCGTGGTGGGCAGCCTCAACGTGGACCTCGTGGTGCGTGCGGAGCGCTTCCCGGCGCCGGGAGCCACCGTGACCGGCGAGGGCTTCGCGGTGGTCCCCGGCGGGAAGGGGGCGAACCAGGCCTGCGCGGCCGCGCGCCTGGGTGGGGACGTGCGGATGGTCGGGTGCGTGGGCGCGGACGCGCACGGCACGCTGGTCCGGCGCAGCCTGGCCGAAGCGGGCGCCGACGTGGCACACGTGCGGGCGGTCCGCGGCACGCCGACCGGCGTCGCGCTGATCACCGTGGACGGCGCCGGCGAGAACACGATCGTGGTCGTGCCGGGCGCGAACGCGCGGCTCACGCCGGATGCGCTGGACGAGGTGGCGGCCGCCTTCGACCGCGCCGCGGTCGTGCTGCTCCAGCTCGAGGTGCCGCTCCCGACCGTGCAGGAGGCGGCGCGGCGGGCGCGCGCGGCCGGGGCGCGCGTCGTCCTCGACCCCGCCCCCGCGCGGCCGCTGCCGGACGCCCTGCTCGCGCTCGTGGACTACCTGACGCCGAACCAGACCGAGCTGGCCGCGCTGGCTGCCGGCGCGGGCGCGCGCGACGCGGGGGAGGCGACGGCCGCGGCGCGGGAGCTGCTCGGGCGCGGCGCGCGCAACGTGGTGGTCAAGCGCGGCGAAGAGGGCGCGCTGCTCGTCGGCGCGGACGGCGCGTGCGCCTGGCCGGCGCCGCGGGTGCGCGCGGTGGATGCCACCGCGGCGGGGGACGCCTGGAACGGCGCCTTCGCGTTCGCGCTGGCCCGCGGAGACTCGACCGACGCGGCCGGACGGCTGGCCACCGCCGCCGCCAGCGTGTCGGTCACGCGAGCAGGCGCGCAGCCGAGCCTGCCCACGCTCGCGGAGGCGGAAGCGCGGTTGAAGGGGGGGAGCTGATGCGACCAGGCGGACGGCGGGGGACGACAGGGTGGACGGCGGCGGCGCTGCTCCTCGCGGCCCTGGCGGCGGCGCGGGCGTGGTCCGCGGCGCGGGAGCCGGTGGACCTGATCTTCGACACGGACATGGCGCTCGACGTGGACGACGTCGGCGCGCTGGCGCTCCTGCACGCGCTGGCCGACGGCGGCGAGTGCCGGATCCTCGCCGTCGGCATCAGCGAGACCGCGCGGCACGAGAACGGCGTCTGGGCGGCCGCCGCCGTGGACGCGATCAACACGTACTTCGGTCGTCCGGCCATCCCGATCGGGGTCTTCCGCGGGCGGTACCAGCCCACCGAGGACGTCGGGCGCTACGCGCAGAAGACCGCGGGCGCGTTCCCGCACGACCAGGGCGGCCGCGACGCGCCGGAGGCCTGGAAGCTCTACCGGCAGGTCCTGGCCGGGCGGCCCGACGGCAGCGTCACGATGCTCAGCGTCGGCTTCCTCACCAACCTGGACGCGCTGCTGCGGTCCGCGCCCGACGAGGTGAGCCCGCTGGACGGCGTGGAGCTGGTGGGCCGCAAGGTGAAGCAGTGGGTCTGCATGGGCGGCCGGTTCCCGGAGTCCACCGGCAACGGCGAGTTCAACCTGGCCACCTACCCGGAGGCCACCGCCTACGTGCTCGCGCACTGGCCCACGCCCTCGGTCTTCTCCGGATTCGAGATCGGGGCGGCGGTGAAGACCGGCGCGCGCCTGATCCGCGAGCACCCGCCCGCCACCAGCCCGGTCTCGCGCGCCTACCTCGAGTACAC
>DATBIZ010000119.1:0-3551 GCA_036556645.1 Vicinamibacteria bacterium
CGCTGACGTCGAGGGCGAGCGCGATCTTCAAGGGCTGGCGCTCGCCGCTGAAGAAAGTGACCGGCTGCGCCCGCCCGTCCTCGGAGAGCCTGAAGTCCTCCTCGCGCAGGCCGAGCACCGGCTCGCCCCGCTTGTCGAGCACCGAGACGGGCACGCGCACCGAGCGGGCGGAGACGCTGAACGTGAGGCCGGGCGGCCGCGTCGCCGTGCGGGCCGGGCGCGCGGCGGCGCCATCGGCGCGCGGCGCGGAGGCCGGCTCCGCTGGCGCGGGCGCGGCCCTCCGCAAGGCGACCACCAGCGTCTCGGTGGCGCCCGCGGCGCGCAGGGCGTCCTCGCGCGAGGGATCGAGCGGCTCGGCGAAGCCGCGGGCCCCGAGCTCGGTCAGGATCGTCCGCTCGCTGAGGCCGGCGGCGAGGAACCGCGCCACGTCGTCCGCGGTCAGCGGCGCCTCCACGCTGGCCGCCGCCGCGACGGTCGCCGCCACCGCCAGCGCCATCACCTTCCAGAGCACCCGGTCTGTCCCCATGACACCCCTGTTCACGATCGAGGACGGCCGCCGCCGGCGTCTGGCCGGCGCCGCGTCCCGGTCCCGCGCGCCGGGGGCCGCAACACGCTCGGTGGCCAGGACATGGTGTCACGTGCAGCGGCCGGCGCAAAGAGCGCGGCCTCGCGCCGCGCCCTTCAGGAGCAGGATCTGTGCCGCCGGGTCCGGCGCGCCCTCAGCCCGGGGGCGCGCCGGCGTCGAGGCGGGGCAGGTAGAGCTGGAACGTCGTCCCGCGGCCCGGCTCGCTGCACACGGCGATGTGCCCTCCGCTCTGCTTGACCACGCCGTAGACGATGGACAGCCCGAGGCCGGTGCCCACGCCGGGCGGCTTGGTGGTGAAGAAGGGCTCGAAGACGCGGCTGCGCGTCTCCGCGTCCATGCCGGTGCCGGTGTCGCTGACGGTCAGGCGCACGTAACGGCCCGGCGGGACGTCGGGGTGCGCGCGCGGCACCGCCCCGTCCACGTCGTCGTCCTGCACCTCCAGCGTCAGCCCGCCGCCGCTCGGCATCGCGTCGCGCGCGTTGACCGCCAGGTTCAGGATCGCCTGCTCGACCTGGCCGCGGTCCGCCCGGACCTTGCCGACGGGGGCGTGGATCCGCGTGGACAGGACGATGTCCTCGCCGATCAGCCGGCGCAGCATGTCGGCGAGATCGGCCACCACCGCGCCGAGGTCGATCACGGCCGGCACCAGCACCTGCTTGCGGCTGAAGGCGAGGAGCTGGCGGGTGAGCGTCGCCGCGCACTCCGCGGCCTTGCGCAGCTCGTCGAGGTGCCGCCGTCCGCGGGCCCCCTGCGGCAAATCGCGCTGCAGCAGGTCGCCGTAGCCCAGGATCGCGGTCAGCAGGTTGTTGAAGTCGTGGGCGACCCCTCCGGCCAGCCGCCCCACCGCGTCCATCTTCTGCACCTGCCGGAACTGCTCCTCCAGGCGGTGGATCTCGGTGACGTCGCGCGTGTTCGTCACCAGCGCCTCCACGCCGGGCTCGTCGAACCGGTTCACGCTGGAGCTCTCCAGCGTCCGCCAGGTGCCGTCCTTGTGCCGGCAGCGGTACTGCGCGGTGATGGTGACGCCCGGCCGCGCCAGGCACGCGGTGAACACCGCGGCCGTCCGCGCGACGTCGTCCGGGTGCAGCAGCTCCCGCGCGGGGCGGCCCACGCACTCGAGGGGCTCGTACCCGAGCACGCGCGTGATGGGGGGGCTCGCGTAGAGCGTCACGCCGGAGCGGTCGAGCAGCGTGATGAAGTCGGAGCTGTTCTCCACCAGCGCGCGGAACCGCCGCTCGCTGTCGCTCAGGGCCTCCTGCGCCTGCCGCGCTTCCGTGACGTCGCGGTAGTTGACCACCACCGCCCGGACGGCGGGCTCCTCCAGGCGGTTCACGAGCACGCAATCGAGCCTCACCACCGCCCGCGTCTCGTGCACGGCGCGCACCTCGAGCGCGATGGGCTCCCCGGGCGTGGCGAGCGCCCGCCCCAGCGCCTCGCGCGCGGCCGGCCGGTCCTCGGGATGGATCAGGTCCATCGCCCCCGCGCCGACGCGCTCGGTCGGCGTGTAGCCGAGGATGCGCGCGGCGGACTGGCTCCGGTAGAGCACGGTGCCGTCGCGCGCCACCAGCAGCACGCCGTCCGAGGTGTTCTCGAGCAGCGCGCGGAAGCGGCCCTCGCTCGCGCGCAGGCCGTCCTCCGCGCGCCGCCGCTCGGTGACGTCGGCGACGATGGCCACCCGCGCCGCCCGGCCCCCGAAGTCGAGCGCACCGGCGATCACCTCGGCGGGAAAGAGCGAACCGTCCCGCCGCCGGTGGAGCTCGACCAGCGCCGCCGGCTCCCCCGCGTCCGCGCCGCTCGGCCAGGGCGGCGCATCGGGGGCGCGCAGCTCGGCCAGGGTGAGGCGCGTGAACTCCTCGGGCGTGTAGCCGTACTGCCGGAGCGCCGCCGCGTTGACCGCCAGCACCACCGAGGTGTCGCAGGCGACCACGATGACCGGCTGCGGCACGGCCTCGAAGAAGGCGCGATGGAGGCCCCGGGCCGAGGGATTCGGCGGGATCACGCGGGATGGCGGGGTGCGCGAACGACTGCCGTCGTGGGGTCTCCCTCTGGTCCGGCCCTCACCGGTGGGCCCGCGCGCATCGTAGGGGGGACACCGGGGACTGTCTATGCGCAGATCTACCTAGGGCACCCAGGGCTCAGCGGCGTCGCGGGGAGGGCATCGGGCCGTCCACGGGCAGCAGCCCACGCGCCATCGCATAGCGGACGAGGTCGGCGCGGTTGTGCAGGCCGAGCTTGGACATCGCGTTGGCCCGGTGCGTCTCCGCGGTGCGGCTGCTGATGCCGAGGCGCTCCGATATCGCGGTGCTGCTGAGCCCTTCCGCGGTCAGGTGCAGCACCTCGCGCTCGCGGGCGGTCAGGCGGTCGTAGGGATCGGCGCCGCCGGCGCGGGCGCGGGCCGTGTACAGCTCCACCGCCGCTTCGGAGAGGGGCGGGCTGAGGTAGCGCCGGCCGGTGCGCACCGCCCGCACCGCGTGCAGCAGCTCGGTCGCGCTGGCGCCCTTGAGCACGTAGGCGGCGGCGCCGTTGCCCAGCGCCTGCACCACGTACCCCTCGTCGCCGTGCATCGAGAGCACCACTACGCGCGTGCGCGGCGAGCGGCGCGTCACCTGCCGCAGCACCTCCAGGCCGCCCAGCCCCGGCATCATCAGGTCCAGGACCAGCACGTCGGGCGCGAGCCGCTCGACGAGGTCCACCGCTTCGCGGCCGTCGCCCGCCTCGCCCACCACCTCCAGCCCGGGCTCGGCCTGCAGCAGCGCGCGCAGACCCGCGCGCACGACGCGATGGTCGTCGGCCAGCGCGACCGTCACCTTCGGCACGCTCACGGCTCCGCGCGGGGGCCCGGGGCCAGCGGCAGCGAGGCCGCCACCCGGGTGCCGCCGCCGACCTCGGACAGGACCGAGAGCCGGCCGCCGACCAGGCGGGCGCGCTCGCGCATGCCGGCCAGACCGGCGCTGCCCAGGGCCGA
>DATBIZ010000120.1:0-7114 GCA_036556645.1 Vicinamibacteria bacterium
TGGTGGGCGCGCTTCCAGGTGTCGGTGTTGTGTTCGGTCGCGACCGCGGGCAGGCCCAGGGAGCGCGCGGCCAGCCGCCCCCACAGGTTCGCCCCCCACAGGTGCGTGTGGACCACGTCGACGGATCGCTCGCGCAGGAACCGCCTGAGCGCGGGCACCAGGCGCAGGTCCACCGCCCCTCGCTTGTGGAACGCGGCGACCTCCACCCCGGCGGCCCCGGCCTGGGCGGCGAACGGACCGGGCTCGTTCAGGCAGCAGATGAGCGGCTCGAAGCGCCTCCGGTCCAGCCCGGCCGCCAGGCGCAGGACGAGCTGCTCCGCGCCGCCGAGCCCGAGAGACCAGATCACGTAGGCGACGCGCACCTCAGCTCCCCGGTCCGGCCGCGCTGGCGCTGCGAAGCGGGCGCGCGCGGCCGGCCAGCCAGGCCGCGGCCGCGCTGGCCATGGCGGCCGTCGCCACCACGTGGATCAGCACGTAGCAGGCCAGCGCGGGCGGCGCGTACCAGGGCCGCCGACGGGCCACGGCGGCGCTCACCTCCGCGCCGCCCAGGGCGAGCAGGGCGACCAGGCTGGCGGCCCAGGCGGCCGCCCAAGGCGTGCCCGCCGCGGTTGCGGGCGCCTGGGCGAGGGTCGCCCACGCCGCGGCCAGGCCGGCCCAGTTGCGGCGGCGCGTCCAGCCCTGCCCGCCGAAGGTCGCCACGCGCGACGAGAGCAGGAGCAACGCGAGGTCCCGGCTCTTGCGGTAGTACGCGCGCGCCAGGCGCGGAAGGTCGTAGCGCACGGCGTGGCGGACCCGCAGCTCACGCAGGTGGCGCGAGTAGAGGCCGCGCTGCGCCAGCCGCCACCCCAGCTCGACGTCCTCGAACGTCGCGCCGGTGAAGCGCGTGTCGAAGCCGCCCATCTCGCGGAAGAGCGAGGCGCGGAGGGCCGCGCAGTAGGAGTAGAAGACCGGCACGCGCTCTCCCGTGTCGCGCAGGCTTCGCAGGGAGAGGGCGTGGTAGAGCAGGGTGGCGAAGTTGCGGTGAACGGGCTCCTGATCGTAGGTGGCGAACACCGCGGGCGCCTCCGCGAGCGCCCCCACGAGCACGGCCAGGGTGCCCGGTCCCACGATCACGTCCGCGTCCACGAAGGCGATCACCTCGCCGCGGGCCTGGCGCGCGCCCTCGTTGCGCGCGGCGGCCGCGCCGCGGCCGGCGGGCAGCCGGACCAGACGGCACGGGAAGCGCGCCGCGTCCTCGGCGCTGCCGTCCCGGGAGCCGTCGTCCACGACCAGGACTTCGTACGACGGCAGGCCGCGCGAGGCGAAGATCGCGGCGAGGCACCCGGGCAGCGTGGCGCGGGCGTCCCGCACGGGGACGATCACGCTGAGCGCCACCGCGTCGGCCGGCTCAGGCATGGGGGCCGGCCTCCGGGGCGGGCGACGGGGCGAGGGTCAGGGCCGGCGGGGCAGGGCTGACCGCGCGCAGCAGGGTCTGGACCGGCGAGCTGACCATCGAGGTGAAGCTCTCGCAGTTGGTCCAGCACTGGTTGCAGCTCCCGCACGCGTGCTGGGTCGCCACCCCCTCGGGCGAGCGCAGCAGCGCGAGCAGGTCGTAGCGGAAGTCCTTGACGTTCCCGATCCGGTTGTCGAGGAACAGGCACCCGGACACGTCCCCGCGGGGGCCGAGGGTGATGGTCGAGCTGGCCGCGCGGCAGGAGACCGGCGCCCGGCGCGTGGCCACGAAGCGCCGCATCAGCCGCAGGTGCGCCCACTGCACGAGGTCGCGGGGGTGGCGCGGCCGGTAGAGCCGCGACACCGCCTGCAGCGCCGCGGGCAGCGCCGCGCGGTCGGCGGTCACGTCGTGGCCTTCGCCGTGGTTGCGGTACAGCTCCGCCTCCTGCGCGAAGGTGACGAGCTGCTCCTCGCCGAGGCTCCGGCAGAACGCGATCAGCTCCGGGACGTGGGCCAGGTTGTGCCGGCTCACCGTGGACTGGAAGCACAGGCCCAGGTTGGGAAGGATCCGGGCCAGCGACCGGACCCGGTCGCGCGTCTCGAGGACGGAGTCGAAGTTTCCCGGCACGCCGCGCACGGCGTCGTGCACGCGGCCCACGCCGTCGAGGCTCAGGACCACGAGCACCTCGGCGCGCCGGCAGTGCGACGCGATCGCCTTCATCACCCGCTCGGTCTGGGCGGGGATGATCGCGTTGCTGTTGACGGTGATGAAGGACAGGTGCGGGCAGGCGTCGTAGACCTCGTTGACGGTCTCCGCCGCGTGCAGCTTCAGGGTCGGCTCGCCCCCGGTGAGGGTCAGCCACAGCAGGTGGGAGCGCAGCGAGGAGATCGTGCGCACCACGTCCCCGCGCTGCAGCTCGTCCTTCTGCGACCCGTCCCGCGGGTAGATCTGCCAGACGTTGCAGGTGCGGCACCGGCTGTTGCAGTAGTAGGTCGTGTTCCAGAGCAGCTTGTAGGGGATCGCGGGGCGGCCGGCCCGCCGGCGCAGCTCGTTGCCGACCAGCCGGCGGAGGAGCCGCGCGTAGAAGGCGCCCTTCACGCGCCCTCCTCGCCCGCCCGGCGCGGCTGCGGCGCCAGGGGCGGCGTCCCCCGCCGCCAGCGCGCCCAGCGCAGCTTGGCCACCTCGCCCGCCAGCGCGGGGTAGAGCCGCGGGTTGAAGAGGATGTTGGTGCTCATGAAGCACTCGTGCGTGCAGAAGCACCGGTTGTCCAGGATGTCGCGCGAGATCGCCTGCGCCTTCTCGCCCCGCCAGAGGCGGCGGAAGTCGTAGTCGAACTCGCGGATGTTCCCGAGCTTGTCGTCGCGCAGCTCGCAGGCCATCACGTCGCCGTTGCTCTTGATGACGCCCATCAGGTTGGCCGCGTAGCAGGGGATCTGGTAGCGCTTCTCCTTCAGCACCTTGAGCTGGATGCGCCGGCCCAGCACCTCGCGCGCGGTGATGAGGTCGCTCATGGGGTAGGCGGCGTGACCGTGGAAGGCGCCGCCCTTGAGGCCGCGCTCGAGCTTGTCCCAGAACTCCTCCACCCGCGACAGCTCGATGTTCTTCTCGCCGGGGTCGCGCGGGGTGCCGCGCACCACCCGCACGAGGATGTTGTAGGTGCGCAGCTCGCGGACGAAGTAGTCGTAGATCTCCTCGAGCTTCTCCTGGTTGTGCTTCTGGATGGTGACCTCGACGCACACCCGGAAGTTCGGCCGCTTCTTCTCCAGCTCCTTGAGCCGCCAGTACGTGTCCATGCACGTCGCGAAGAGGCCCTGGCGGGCGCGGATGGTGTCGTGGTCCACGCCGAGCCCGTCGATGGAGATGTCCAGGCCGAAGTGGAGCTCCGGGCAGCGGGCCAGGATCTCCTCCACGCCGGCCACCACGCGCTCCGGCATGGAGCCGTTGGTGGGCATGCCCACGTTCCGCACCCGGCAGTTGCGGTAGTAGAGCTCGATGATCTTCGGCAGGTCCTGGCGCAGGAACGGCTCGCCCCCCGTCGGGAGCAGGAAGAGCAGCTCGCCCAGGCTCTTCGTCATGCGGTCGATCTCGTCGATCGTCAGCTCGTGCGGCCTGCGCTTGGGCCCTTCCTCGTAGAAGAAGTCGAAGCAGTGGCTGCAGCGCAGGTTGCAGATCTCGGTGACGAAATGGATCAGGTAGACCGGCATGGCCTTCCGCTTGAATACGATCTTGCGGGCGTGCCGTGCCAGCTCCAGCCCTTCGCGCAGGTCCATGGGACGCTCCTCTACTGCCCGGCCGAGCCTGTCCCCACGCCGGCGGGGGCGGGCTTTCGGTCGGACAGCCGGAAGATCGAAATGGTCGGGCCCCGCAACGCGCCCGCCGAGGCCTCGAAGCGCCGCAGCAGCTCCGCTTCGCGGGGCAGCCGCTCGTAGAACGCCGCGATCTCGGGGTAGGCGCGGCGGAACGCGGCCCCGGCGGGATCGCCGAGGGCGGCCGTGCTGGTGACGACGTACTCGACGCCGAGCCGGCGCAGCTCGTCGGTGTCCTGCCGTCGTTTCCGGAGCACGTTGCCGACGTTTTCCCCGATGCGGACCACGCGGTAGCGCGGGCCGTCGGACGGCTGCCGGCGGAGCAGGCGCAGCGCGCCGAGCACGGCCGCGTCCGGGCGGGCCGCGGCCGCCTCGTAGCGGCGGATCTTCTCGTCGAGCGACTCCGCCGACTCCGGCAGCCGCACCGTGTCGTCCCACCCCCACTCGAGCGCGACCGTGCTGCCGTCGGGCACGCGAGACTCGATCCACTCGCGCGCCGCCTGGCGCGTGTCGGGCAGGGTGAGATCGCGCAGGCGGACGACCGTGGCCGCGAGCGCCACCAGCAGCGCGGCCGCCGCCGCGGCGGCCGTCACCGGCCGCCAGGCGGGACGGCGCCAGGCGGCGACCGCCAGCCGCGCCGCCAGCAGCACGTACACCGGCAGCAGCGGCACCAGGTAGCGCGGGGAGTGGGACTGCGAGGCGCCGACGAGCAGGAAATACGGCACCGCGAAGGAGAGCAGCAGCACGTCGGCGGGCGTGCGGCGCATCGCCGCGAGCACCACGCCCGCGAGCGTGGCCAGCGTCAACGGGCCGGCCAGGAAGCTCTGCCGGAAATAGGTGCCCCAGCTCGGGCCGCGCGCCACCCCGAACTGGCCGTCGCGCTTGACGTCGGAGATGAAGCGCATGCCGTCCAGGGTCTGCCGCCATTCCACGAGCGAATACGGCGAGAGGAGCGCGAACGCGCCGGCGAGCGCCGCGACCACGCAGAGGGCCGTCCGCCAGGGGAAGGGCCGCCGCCGCAGCGGCCCGAGCAGCGCCGCCGCGATCGGCGCGAGCAGGATCAGGCCCGAGTACTTGATGGCGGTGGCCAGCCCGGCCGCCGCGCCGGCCAGGATCCCCTCCCGTGCCCCCGGGCGGTCCCGCAGGCGGGCCGCCAGCACCAGCCCGCCCAGCAGGAAGAACGTGACCGGCACGTCGGCCGTCACCAGATGGCTCTGCGGAACGTGGATCGGGTGGACGGCCAGCGCCAGCGCGGCCAGCATCCCGGCCGAGAGCGAGCCGTAGAGCCTCAGGCCGGCGAGCGGCATCAACGCCACCGTGGCCGCCCCGAACACCGCGGTCAGCGCGCGGCCGACCTGGTAGAAGACCGTGGGGTCCGAGAGGAACAGCAGCTTGTAGTCCTCCACGGACTGCACGGCGCCCTGGGCGAGGAGGGCCAGGAACAGACCGCCGTAGCACAGGAACAGCAGGTACATCTGCAGCGCCGGGTACACGAAGTAGTGCGGGTTGGGATCGCCGAGCCCGATGGCCAGCGCGTGGTGGACCAGCTTCGGCTCGTCGGGCTCGGTGGTGTAGGGCAGGCCGAAGCCGTTGCCCCACAGCCGCAGCGCGAGCGCCAGCAGCGAGATCGCGCCGGCGAGCAGCCACGCGCGCCGCGGCATCGTGTGGACAGAGGTACCCTGCATGGTCGGTGGCCGGCCCCGCCGTCGCGGTCCAGGCCCGGTCCGGGTCGTCGTCGGGTCCGGAAAATGGAGGGAAGAGTCGCCACCCTACGCCGGGTGCCGGCGCCGTGTCAACGGCGAACTTCGAGATCGCGTCGCTTCGGACCGGCTTCGTCTTGACGAGCCCGGAGAGGGGAGATAGGGTCGCGCCGCATCATGACGCGACTCGATCGCGGTCTCGCGCACCGACGCTTCGCCGCCGCCGCCGTGCTCCTCCTCCTCGCCGCCCGGGCCGAAGCCGCGGGCGTGGAGTCGTCGTTCGGCATCGCGCTCGGCTACGTGAAGCCGAAGAGCATCGACGCCACCCTGTGGTTCAACGGGGACTTCCGCTTCCACCTGGCGGCGCCGATCGCGCTGTCGCCCGAGTTCAGCTACTGGAAGCGGTCGGACTCGGTGAGCGGCGTCAGCACGTCGCTCGAGGACCTGCATTTCGGCGTGAACGTGCTGCTCGTCCTGCGCGCGGGCCGCACGGTGGAGCTGTTCGCGGGCGGGGGCGGCGGGCTCCATCACGTGACCGGGGACGTGGCGGTCTTCGGCTTTCCGGCCGGGTCCCGCTCGGTCACCAAGCCGGGCGTGGACGCGCTGGCCGGCCTCGACTTCCGCGCCGGGGAAGGGATCAGCTTCTTCCTGGGCGCCCGCTTCGACCGCGTGCTCGAGCTGCAGGATGCCGAGGCCCTGGACCAGTGGAAGTACTACGGGGGCTTCCGGCTGCGCTTCTGAGAGGGTTGACACGCGTGATAGCGTGTCTGCATCCGGTTCCCCTCCTGCCGGGCTTCCTCCTCCAACAGAGGCAACGGTGGACCACGTCACGTTGATCGGCCATATTCCGCCGGCGCCGCACGGCCGCGCGATCGAGGACATCCTCCGGCGGGAGGTGTCCGCCCATCCCGGACGCTGGGAGCTGCGGGTGCGCCGCCTGCCGCAGTCGCCCTGGTGGCTGCTGCGCATCAAGCGCTCCGACGGCTACACGCGCACGCTGCTGCTCGACCCGTTCGAGCAGCCGCTCCATCTGGTGGCGGCGGTGCTGATGGACGCGCTGAAGGACGCCGAGCCGCCCGGCGGCCACAGCGGCCATTAGCCGCGCGGCCGGGGGCTCAGGGCGCGGCTTCGGCCATCGCCTTCAGGCGCACGAGACCCTCCTCGGACCTCTTCTGTACCGCCTTCGTGAAGAGCGGCTCGAGGAGGCGAGCCAGCCAGGCGCGGTAGGTCGTGTGGCCGGTGTGGTGCACGCGCGTCCGCGAGCCGACCGTCTCGAGCTCGTACACGACCTCCTGCTCGAAGGCCTCGGAGGTGATGCGTCCGGCGACCCGGCGCGGGGGCTCGAACGCGGTCAGCTCGACGTCCACGTGCGTGCGCTGGCTGCCCTGCACGATCAGGAGCCGCGAGCGCGCGCCGAGGCGCGGGCCGCCCTCGGTGAGGTCGGTCGCGTCCGCCACGTCCGGCAGCCACTGCTTGCGCTTGGACGTGTCCACGAGCCACGGGAACACCTCGGCCAGGGGGCGGTCGATGTCGATCGAGGCCGTGGTACGGCCCGCGTCGGCGCGTCGGCCGCGGACGGCCAGGGCGGCGATGGCGAGGAGGATCGCCAGCAGCACGGCCAGGCCGGCCCGACGCAGCCACTTCACCCTCACCTCTCTGTCTGGACGCGAACGTCC
>DATBIZ010000121.1:0-2118 GCA_036556645.1 Vicinamibacteria bacterium
ACGTCCTTCTTGGCGCCCGGGTTCCGCAGCAGGTAGGCCGGATGGTAGGTCGGCATCACCGTGATGCCCTTGTACTGGCCGATCCGCCCGCGCAGGCGCGTGATCGGCTCGGCGGTCTTGAGCAGCCAGTGCGCGCCGAACTTGCCGAGTCCCACCAGCACCCTGGGCCGGATGGCGTCGATCTTCTGCTCGAGGAACGGCTGGCAGGCGATGATCTCGTCCGGCTCGGGGTTCCTGTTCTCCGGAGGCCGGCACATCAAGACGTTCGCGATGAACACGTCGTCGCGCCTCAGGCCGATCGCCTCGATGATCTTGGTGAGGAGCTGGCCGGCCTTGCCGACGAAGGCCAGTCCCTGCTCGTCCTCGTCCGCGCCCGGCGCTTCGCCGACGAACATGAGACGCGCGTTCGGGTCGCCCTGGCCGAACACGATCGTCTTCCGCCTGGCCGCGAGGCGGCAGCGGCGGCAGTCGCCCACGTCCTCACGCACGACCTCCAGCCCTCGCACCGCGTCGGTGCCCGCGGCCGGCACGCGCGCCGGCGGCGGCATCGTGATCGTGGCGGCGGCGACGGCACTGGCCGCCTCGCTCGCCGCCGTCCGGACGACGCTCGCCACCACGGCCGCCGCGCTCGGCGCGGGCAGCCCCAGCGTGCTCAGCGAAGCGTAGTATCGCGCCCGTTCCAGGAGGTCCTGGAGCAGCTCTCCCCTGCCGTCCAATGCCCTACTTCCTGATCCTGTGTGTTCTCTGTGTTCCGGTGGCGTCGTGGCGCGCGGCGCGCAACGCCTCGACGCGATCCCAGATCCTCTCGGCCAGCTCCCGCTTGCTCATCCGCGGCAGCTCCGTCTCGCCCTGCGCGTCGATCAGCACCGCGACGTTGTCCTCGGAGCCGAACCCGGTGCCGTCGCCGCTCACGTCGTTGGCCACGATCAGGTCCAGGTTCTTCTCCCGCAGCTTGCGCCGCGCGTTGTCGAGCACGTGCTCGGTCTCCGCGGCGAAGCCGACGAGCACGCGGGCCGCCTTCGCCTGTCCCAGCGAGCGTAGGATGTCCGGCGTCCGTACCAGGTCCAGGCGCTGCGGGCCGGCCTCCTTCTTGATCTTCTGCGGCGCGGAGGCCGCCGGCCGGTAGTCGGACACCGCCGCCGCCATCACCACCACCGACGCGGCCGCCGCGTGCTCGGTCACCGCGCGCGCCATCTCCTCGGCCGAGCGCACGCCCACGACCTCCACGCCGTGAGGCCTGGGCAGCGACGTGGGGCCCGCCACCAGCACCACGCGCGCGCCCCGGTCGCGCGCCGCCTCCGCCAGGCGATACCCCATCCGCCCGCTGGAGCGGTTGGACACGAACCGCACCGGGTCGATGTCCTCGACGGTGGGGCCCGCGGTGACGACCACCGCCTGGCCGTGCAGGCTGCGCCGGCGCGCGAGCACCGCCATCGCCGCGGACACGATCTCCGGCACCTCGGCCAGCCGGCCCTTCCCCAGCCACCCGCAGGCCAGGTAGCCCGACCCGGGCTCCACGAACTCCACGCCCCGCGCGCGCAGGGCCGCGACGTTCTCCACGACCGCCGGGTGCTCGAACATGTTCACGTTCATGGCCGGGGCCAGGAGCACCGGGGCGCGCGTGGCCAGGAACAGCGTGCTCAGCGCGTCGTCGGCGATCCCGCGCGCGAACTTGCCGATCGTGTTGGCGGTGGCGGGCGCCACGAGCAGGAGGTCCGCGGCGTCGGCCAGGCTGATGTGCTGGATGTCGCTCTCGGCGCCGAGCGCGAACTGGTCCACGAACACCGGGTGGCCGGACAGCGCCTCGAAGGTCATCGCGGAGACGAAGCGCGTGGCGTGCTCGGTCATCACCACGCGCACGTCCACCTCCCGCTTCTGCAGCTCGCGCAGGACCTCGCAGGCCTTGTAGGCGCCGATGCAGCCGGTGACGCCGAGGACGACCATGGGGCTAGGCTTCGGCCGCCTGGGCGGCCTCCCCCGCCTTCTCCGGCTCGTCCTTGAACTCCCAGGACACGGCGTTGGCCAGGACTTCCTGCATGGCCACGCGGGTGGGCTTGCGGCTCTTCACCTCCACGCGCGGCTTGGCCCCGTTCTGGAGCTGCTTCGCGCGCTGCGAGG
>DATBIZ010000122.1:0-5500 GCA_036556645.1 Vicinamibacteria bacterium
TGGATCGCGTACAGCGGCTTCAACACGAAGACCCCGGCCACGCCCGGACACGTCTTCGAGGTCCGCTACGCGCCCAACGCGACCACCTTCCGCCTGCTCGACGGCAACGAGCCCCGCGACGCCATGGGCGACATCCCGGCCACCTCGATCGCGGTGTCCCCGAGCGGCCGGATCTACGTCGGCACCGACTACGGCTGCGTCGCCAGCATGGGCGACGGCCGCTGGCGGCCCTGCGGCCGCGGGCTGCCGAGGATGCCCGTCGCCGACCTCATGTACGTCCGTGACCGGCAGAAGATCTACGCCGGCACGCACGGGCAGGGAGTCTGGGAGCTGCGGGTGGACGACATCGAAGACCGCGACGACCACCGCTAGCGACCACGCACCCCGTCTGCCATGGGCGCCGGCGTGTTCCCCGCGAGGGGGGCGCGCCGGCGCCGTCTTCTTGACACCAGCCTGTATCATATGTGGCTATGACAGACATCGAAGACACCATGCTCGACCGCGAGCTGAAGAAGGGCTCGGCCGAGCTGCTGGTGCTCGCCCTGCTCGAAGCCCGGCCGCGCCACGGCTACGAGATCAGCAAGGTGATCGAGACGCGCTCGGCGGGGCGGCTGCGCTTCCACATGGCCTCGCTCTATCCCCTGCTCTACCGGCTGGAGGAGCGCGGCTGGATCGAGGGCCGCTGGGTGGAGAAGGCGGGCGAGCGGCGCCGCCGCTACTACCGGCTGACCGCGCAGGGGCGCAAGGTGCTCGCGGCGCAGCGGGAGACCTGGCGCGAGTTCGTGCTGGCCGTGGACCTGGTGACGCGAGGCGGCCATGCCTGACTGGAAGCGCGAGCTGCAGGAGAGGCTGGATGGCCTGGCCCTCGACCCCGCGCGGGCCGTCGAGATCGTGGAGGAGCTGTCGCAGCACCTCGCGGAGCACCACGCCGAGCTGCTCGGCGCCGGGCTCTCGCCGGAAGAGGCGGAGCGGCAGACGCGGGCCGAGCTGCGCGACCACGCGCTGGTCCCGAACCTCGGCCGGCTGCGGCAGGCGGCGACGCCTCCCCCGGTGACCCTGGGCGCGCCGCGCCGGCGCCTGCTCGCGGACCTGGCCCAGGACGTGCGTTACGCGCTGCGCACGCTGCGGCGCGCGCCGGGCTACACGGCGGCCGCCGTGCTCACCCTGGCGCTCGGCGTCGGCGCCAACTCCGCGATCTTCAGCCTCGTCAACGCCACGGTGCTGCGCGAGCTGCCCGCGCGCGAGCCCGACCGCCTGGTCGCGATCCGCACCGAGAACGCCGGCGGCGCGTTCTCCTATCCCGACTACGTGGACATCCGCGACCTGCAGAGCCTGGTCAAGCCCGTAGCCGCCTGGGGTGGCATCACCGCGAGCCTCAACCGCGACGGCCAGACCGACCTGGTCGCCGGCCTGATCGTCACCGGCACCTTCTTCGACACGCTCGGCGTCGCGCCGGCGATGGGCCGCCTGCTCACTTCAGCCGACGACGAGGTGCCCGGCGCGCACCCGGTGGCCGTCATCAGCCACGGGCTCTGGCAGCGGCGCTTCGGCGGCCGCCCCGACGTCGTCGGCCGCGAGCTCCTGCTCAACGGCCGGCGCTTCACCGTGGTGGGCGTGACGCCGCGGCGCTTCGCCGCCCCCGAATTCGGCGGCGCGCGCGACCTCTTCGTGCCGATGATGATGCAGGCGGTGATGCGCCCGCCGCGCGCCGGCTACTCCGGCGACATGGACCCCGACCTGCTCCGCGTGCGCAACAACGGCTGGCTGTTCCTGGCCGGCCGCCTCGCGCCGGGAGCGAGCGTCGAGCAGGCGCGCGCCGCCCTGGCCCCGGCCGGGGCCGCGATCTCGCAGGCACGGTCGGGCCCGCCGCGGCGCCTCACCGCATTGACCTTCGAAGCCGCCAGCGCCGGCCCGCGCGCGCAGATGGTCTCGGTCGCCGCCTTGCTGATGTCGGTGGTCGGCGCCGTCCTCCTGCTGGCCTGCGCGAACGTGGCCAACCTCTCGCTCTCCCGCGCCGCCGCCCGCAGCCGCGAGATCGCCGTGCGCCTGGCCATCGGGGCGAGCGGCGGGCGCATCGTCCGCCAGCTCCTGACCGAGAGCGTGCTGGTCGCCGCCGCCGGCGGCGCGGTCGGCCTCGCGCTCGCCTGGTGGACCCTGGCCGCGCTGCGCGCCAGCCCGCCGCCGGCCGGCACGCTGCCCCTGCCGATGGACCTCGCCATCGACGTGCGGGTCCTCGCCTTCACGCTCGGCCTCGCCGTCCTCGCCGGCGTGCTGTTCGGGATGGCGCCGGCGTTCGGCGCCGCGCGCACCGCGCTGGTCGAGGCGCTCAAGGCGGGCCAGGTGGGCGCCGCCCCGCGCTGGCGGCGGCTCGACCTGCGCGGCGCGCTGGTGGTCGGCCAGGTGGCGGTGTCGCTGGTGCTGCTGGTGGCGGCCGGCCTCTTCCTGCGCAGCCTGCAGCGCACCCAGGCCGTGCAGCCCGGATTCGACGCCGAGCGGCTGCTGGCCGCGCCGCTCCAGATCAACCTGCTGCGCTACACGCGCGACCAGGGCCGCGAGTTCTACCGCCGGGTGGTGGAGGACGTGCGGGCGCTGCCGGGGGTCGAGGGGGCGGGGGTCGCACGCGTGGCCGTGCTCGCCGGCGGCGGCCGCGTGCACAGCGTGCACGTGGAGGGCCGCCAGGGCAGCGACAACCAGTTCCGCAGCGAGGGCGGCGGCTACACGCCGGCCGGCCTCGACTCGGTCAGCGTGAACGTGGTGGACGAGGGCTATTTCGACACGCTCGGCATCGCGCGCGGGGCCGGCCGCGTCTTCGGCCCCGCGGACCACGCGCAAGCCCCGGGCGTGGCCGTGGTGACCCAGGCCTTCGAGCGGCTGCACTTCCCGGAGGGCAGCGAGCACGACGTCGTCGGTCGCCGCATCAGCCTTTCCGGACCGCGCGGGCCGTGGCTCGAGGTGGTGGGCGTGGTCGCGGACAGCAAGTACCGCACGCTCACGGAGCCGCCGACGCCGATCGCGTACGTCCCCCTCGCGCAGAACCACGAGACGGGCATGACCCTGTACGTGCGGACCACGGGCGATCCGGCCGGGCTCGTCGCCCCGGTCCGCGCGGCGGTGCAGGCGCTCGAGCCGAACCTGCCGCTGCCGGACGTGCTGCCGATGATGGACGCGATCGGGGCCTCGCTCTACGTGGCCCGCATGGGCGCGCTGCTGCTCGGCGCGTTCGGCGGGCTCGCGCTGCTGCTCTCCGCGATCGGCGTGTACGGCGTGATGGCGTTCGCGGTGTCGCGCCGCACCCGTGAGATCGGCGTGCGGATCGCGCTCGGGGCGGAGAAGCGGACGGTGCTCCGCCTGGTCGTCGGCGACGGCATGCGGCTGGTGGCGGCGGGGACGCTGATCGGCCTGTTCGGCGCCGCCGTCGCGGCGCAGTCGCTGCAGGGCTTCCTCTACGGGGTCAGCAGCGGCGATGCGCTCACGTTCGCGGCGGTACCGGTGCTGCTGGCGGCCGTGGCCCTGGTCGCGTGCCTGGTGCCCGCGCGGCGCGCCGCGCGCGTGGATCCGCTGGTCGCGCTGCGATCGGAGTAGCGCGGGCGGGACCATCCCGCCGACGACTCAGCCGCCGCTGAGCGTGGCCAGCGCGTCGCGCGCGGCCTTCTGGACCGCGTCGTCGCCGTCGTGGGCTGCGCGCTCCAGGGCGCCCAGCGCCTCCGGGTCGCTGGCGCCGATGCGGCCGAGCGCGCGGGCGGCGTGGGCGCGCACGTATTCGTTGGTGTCGCCCAGCGCCCGGGTGAGCGCGGGGACGGCCTCACGCGCGGCCGGGCCGATGCGGCCGAGCGTGCGCGCGGCCTTCCACCTGCGGTCCCCGTCGTCGCTCGAGAGGGCCTGCACGAGCGCGGGCACCGCGGCGCCGGCGGCGGGCCCGAGCGTCGCGGGCGCCGCCGCCGCGCCGCCCCGGCCAAAGCCCTCCTCGCGCTCGAGCGCCTCGACCAGCGCCGGCACCGCCGCGGCCGCCGCCTCCCCCATCCCGCCCAGCGTCCAGGCCGCGAACGACGACACGTAGGGATCCGCGCTGCGCAGCGCGGCGACCAGCCAGGGCACGGTGTCGGCGGAGAGCTCGAGACGCGAGAGCGACCGCGCGGCCTGGGCCCGCACCGTCTCCCGCTCGTCGGAGAGCGCCGCGAACAGCCCGGCCGCCGCGCGCGCGCGGTCCGCGGGCGGCGATTCCCCCAGCGCGCGCGCCGCCTCGCGGCGGATCGGCTCGCGCTCGTGCCTCAGTGCGGTGGCCAGCGCCTCGGCCGAGAGCGGGCCGTCGCCGGCCCCGAGCGCCTTCAGCAGGGCGCGCCGCGGATACGACGGCGCCGGCAGGAGCCCGCTCGCGAGCAGGTGATCCGCGACCCGCTCGCTGCCCTCGGCGCTCAGGTGGTCGTAGTCGAGGAACGCGGTGGTGCCCCATCGCTGCAGCGGCGGCAGCAGGTCGAAGCAGCGCAGGCCTTCCTTCGCGCAGAACTCCGCGATCCTCGCCTGCGCGACGGGCGGGGGCGGGCCCGGCGCGAGCTGGAAGCGGAACGGGAACACGATCACGTCGAGCTGCGCGCCGTCGTCCTTCACCGACTTGTGCAGCGCCCGCACCTCGGCGAAGAACTGCGCGAAGGCCTCGCGCACGCGCGGGGCTTCCGGCTCGAAGAAGAGCTGCTCCACGTTGGCGATGGCGCGGCCCTCGGCGTTGACCGCCGCGCGCACGAGCGCGGAGCGGTTGTGCAGCGCGGCGAGGAGGCGCGGCGGCTGGGCCAGGTTGTTGTGCAGCTCCGGGATGTCGTTCAGGCAGACCGCGAGCACGACCTGGTCCTGCCGGTACTTCCGCGCGATGCGCTCCCAGGCGATCCGCTGCTGCCGCGTGGACCACCCCCAGAGCGCGACGCTGAAGACCTCGGTGCCGCGGCCTTCCGCGTCGAGCCGCGCCTGTATCACCTGCGGGTAGGCCTGCTCCGGCCGGAGCCCCGCCCCGAGCGTGACGCTGTCGCCGAGGAACGCGACGCGCCACACGTCGTCGGGCTTCTCCACCGTGTGGGTGCGGTCGCGCAGGCCGTCGCGGTTGAACTCCTCCCAGGGCGGCCAGCCCACCGCGTCCGACCGGATCGTGTAGAAGTCGCCGGCCCAGCGCTTCTCCCAGTTCCAGATGTAGTCGGCGATGGCGACCGGCGTGCGGCCGCGCTCGCGCAGGCGGCAGGCCCCCTCCAGCACGCCGACGGTGGCGGCCGTGACGGCGAGGCCGAAGAGGACGTTGACGGCGAGGGGGGGCAGCCGGCGCATGCGCGCGGTTCTTATCCGGCGGCGGCGCGCGCCGGGAGACAGGGGCCGCACGCGCGGCCGGATTCACTCCGGCGCGGCGTGCGGGGGGCCTGGGGGCCGCGGCGCCGCGCCCCCCAGCTCGACGACGATCCGCTCCCAGTGCGTGCCCGGCCAGAGGAGCGTGCCGCAGCCCTGGCAGACGAAGTAGTCGTCC
>DATBIZ010000123.1:0-23055 GCA_036556645.1 Vicinamibacteria bacterium
GGACTACGACGGCGACGGCCGCGCGGACTTCACGGTGTACGCCGGCGGCCCGTGGCACTTCTTCAACCGCGACGGAAGCTACCGGCGCGGCATCTGGACCGGCGGGTTGGCCGGCGACACGGCCGTGCCGGCCGACTACGACGGGGACGGCGTGGACGACATCGTGGTGTTCCGCGGCGGCGCCTGGCTCTTCTACGACCTGGCCAGCGGGACCCCGGTCCCGAGCCGCAACGTGTGGACCGGCGCGCCCGCGCACTGGTACGGCGGCACGTCCCTGCCGGCCCCCCTCGACTACGACGGGGACGGCGCCGCCGACTTCACCGTGTATTCGGGCGGCCCCTGGCATCTCTTCAACCACGACGGCAGCTACCGGTCCGGCGTCTGGGCCGGGGGCGTGACCGGCGACCGGCCGATCTCGCTGCGCCGGCTGCCCTGACGCGCCCGGCGCGCGTGGACACGCGGCGCGCGGCCGTGGTACGGTGAGCCCGGCGTCGGATCCGCCGTGGCGACCCCTCCCGCGGCCGCGCGCACCGCCCTCGCTTGAAGCCATTCTTCTTCGGAGACTCGGCCCGGCCGCTGCTGGGCCTGCACCATCCGCCCACGGGCGCGCCGGCGCGCCGCTGGAGCGTCGTGCTCTGCAACCCGTTCGGCCAGGAGTACCTGCGCGCGCACCGCTCGCTGCGCGAGCTGGCCCACCGCCTCGCGCAGGGGGGCTTCCACGTCCTGCGCTTCGACTACTACGGCTGCGGCGACTCCGCCGGCGAGAGCGACGAGGGCTCGCTCGCGCAGTGGCAGGCGGACATCGAGGCGGCGGTGGACGAGGTGCGCGAGGCGGCGGGCACGCCGCGGGTGGCGCTGGTGGGACTGCGCCTCGGCGCCACGCTCGCGGCGTTGGTCGCGGAGCGCCGGGCGGACCTCGACCACCTCGTGCTCTGGGACCCGATCCTGGACGGCGCCGCCTACCTGCGCGAGCTGAAGGCCGCGGACGAGTCCTGGCTGCGCGAGCACGCCCATCGCGAGGTCGCGCGGGGGGAAGGGCCGCCCGCGGAAGCGCTCGGCTTCCCGGTGGCGGCGCCGCTGGCCGCGTCGCTGGGCGGGGTGCGTCTCGACCCCGGGCGGTGGCCGGCCGCGCACGTGCTGGTCGTGGACCACCGCGCGTATGCGGGCGCGCCGGTCTGGGTGCACGACGACGGCTTCGAGCGCGCGCTGGTGCCGCACGCGGCGCTCGAGGCGATCACGTCCTGGCTCGGCACGGCGTGCGCATGAGGGAGCGGGCGCTGCTGTTCGGCGACCACAAGTCCCTGGTGGGGATCGTCACGGAGCCGGCCGCGGGCGAGCGGCGGGCGGATCGTCCCGCCGTCCTGCTCCTCAACGCCGGCGTGCTGCACCGGGCCGGCCCGAACCGGCTCTACGTGCGGCTGGCCCGCCGCCTGGCCGCGGCGGGGCACCTCGTGCTGCGCTTCGACGCCTCGGGCATCGGCGACAGCCGCGCGCGCACCGACGGCATGCCCTTCGCGCGGAGCACGGTGCGGGAGGCGCGGCAGGCCATGGACCTGCTCGCCTCGTCGCACGGGGCGGGCCGGTTCGTGCTGGCCGGCCTCTGCTCGGGGGCGGACAACGCGGTGCGCATCGCCGGCGACGACGCGCGGGTGGTGGGCCTGGCGCTGCTCGAGCCGTACGCGGTCCCGTCGCCGGGCCACCTCGTCAGCTCCTACCGCAGCCGGTTCCTCAGCCCGCGGAGCTGGTGGCGCCTGCTGAGCGGCCGCAGCGAGCTGTGGTCCGCGCTGAAGCGGCGGCCAGCGGAGCCGCCCCCCGCGCCGCCGGCGGAGGCGCCCGCGCCGCCGGCGGACGCGCCCGAGATGCTGGTGCCCTCCGAGGCCGCCTACGCCGAGCAGCTCGCGTCGCTGGCCCGGCGCAACCTGGACCTGTGCCTGGTCTACTCGGCGGGCAACCCGGCGCACTACCACTACCGCACGCGCTTCCGGCGCGCGCTGCGCGCCGCGCGCGGCCAGGGCACCACGCGGGTCGAGGTGCTCCCGCGCACCGACCACGCCTTCACGCCGCTCGACACGCAGGAGGCGCTGCTGCGTGCGCTCTGCGACTGGGCGGCGGGAGCGGGAAGGGCGGCGGTGGCGCCGGGGGAGCACCCGCGCGCGGCGGCGGCGGGCGCGGCCGCGCTCAGCGGCGGAGCAGGCTCCGGTACAGCCGCTCGTGTTCCGCCAGCATGACCGGCAGCGAGTAGCGCTCCTCGATCCGCCGGCGCGCACAGGCCCCGAGCGCGTGCCGCTCGTACGGGCGGTCCACCAGCCGCTGCAGCGCGGCGGCCAGCGTGGCCGGGTCGCGCGGGGGCACGAGCAGGCCGCTCACGCCGTCCTCGAGCACGTCCACGTTGCCGCCGGCCGCGGTCGCCACCACCGCGCGCGCCATGGCCATGGCCTCGAGCAGCGCGTTCGACATGCCCTCGGTGTGCGACGGGAGCACCACCACGTCGGCCATGGAGAGCAGGCGCGCCACGTCGTCGCGCACGCCGGTGAACACGACGCGCTCGGCGATGCCGAGCGAGGCGGCCAGCGCGGTGAGCTCCGCGCGCAGCGGCCCGTCGCCGACCACGAAGAAGCGCACGCGCGGCCGCGTGGCCAGCACCCGCGCCGCCGCCTGCAGGAGGTCCACGTGGCCTTTCACCGGCGACAGGCTCCCGACCGCCGCCACCGCGGTCTCGTCCGGCGCCAGCCGCCATTCGCGGCGCGCGTCCGCGCGCGGGTGGCGCGCGGTGTCCCACTCCGCCAGATCGAGGCCGTTCGGGATGGTGACCACCTTGCCGTGGCCGAGGCCGCGCTCGCGCCGCGCGGCCGCCGCCGCCGCCGGGCTCACCGCGGTGACGCGGTCCACCAGCGGGTTGATGACCCACTCCTCCACCGCCCGCAGCCGCCAGTTGCGCGAGAACCCGGTGTCGCGGCGCGCGGTCACCACCGCCGGCACCCGGGCGAGCCGGGCCGCGACCGTGGCGTAGATGTTGGCGCTGACCAGGTACGCGTGGACCAGGTCCACCTGTTCCCGCCGGCAGGAGCGGGCCAGCCGCACCAGGGCGCGCGCGGCCGCCGGCCCGTAGATGTTCGGCAGGCCGAGCACCTCCACGGGCACGCCCGAGGCGCGCAGGCTCTCCGCGATCGGCCCTCCCGCCATCAGGCAGCACACCCGCGGGTCGAACGCGGCGCGGTCGAGGCCGCTGACCAGGCGCTGCAGGTGCACCTGGGTGCCGGCGCGGTGGAGCTTGTCCACCACGTAGAGCACGCGCATGCGCGCCCCCGCGGTCATGAGCGGGCGGCGGCCGGCTCCGGGGCGGCGGGCAGCGCGCCGGAGCGCGCGGCGACGGACGTGCCGCGGAACCGGCGCACGTAGGCCTGCACGGACGTGGCGAGGTCGAAGTCGCGGGCCACCGCCCGGTGCCCGGCCTCGGCCAGGCGCTCGCGGAGGACGGGGTCGTCGGCGAGGCGGAGGATCGCGCCCGCGAGCGGCTCCGCGTCCTTGCCCGGGACGAGCAGGCCGGTGACGCCGTCCTGCACCAGCTCCTCCACCGAGCCGAAGCGCGTGGTGATCACCGCGGCGCGCGCGGCCAGCGCTTCCACGATCACGTTGGGGATGCCCCAGTGCCATTCCGCCTGCGCCATCAGCACGAACACCGCGGCGCGGCGATAGAGCGGGACGATGCGCGACTGCTCGAGGGCGCCGGTCAGGGTGACCAGGCCTTCGAGGCCCCGCTGCTGCAGCCGGCGGCGCAGCGCGGCCTCGAGCGGGCCGCCGCCCACGATGGTGGCGCGGAAGTCGAGGCCGGCCTCCCGCACGACGGCCAGCGCGTCGAGCAGGTACGTGAAGCCCTTGTGGGGGTTGAGCGTGCCCACGGACAGGATCTCCAGCGGACCGTCAGGCGGTCGTGGCGGCGCGGAGAAGCGCGCGATGGACACGCCATGGCGGAGCACGAGCAGGCGCTCGGGCGCGACCTCCGGCGCGACGCCGCGCAGGAAGGCGCGGTTGGACTCGGTGCAGGTGGAGACGAAGGCCGCCGCCCTCACCTTCGCGCCCAGGTTGGTGGCGTCGAGGTAGAGGTCGTGGGCGTGCCCGGCGAAGCTGAAGGGGAGGCCGGTCAGCTCCGAGGCGATCATGGCCACCGAGGCCGGATAGGTGGCCCACATCGCGTGCAGGTGCGTGACGCCGTGTCTGCGCGCCCAGTCGGCCAGGTGCACCGCCATGGGGAAGCAGGCCAGGGTGCGCACCAGGAAGTTCGGGCTGCGCAGGTGCGCGCGCACCACCCCGAGCAGCGCGCCGAGGTACGCCGCCGGCGAGCGGCGGAGCTCGCGCCACTGCGAGGCCAGCACCGCGCGCGAGAAGAGGAGCGGCGGCGACACCAGAGGGCCGGCCACCGCGCGCGCCTCCGCGTGCACGATCGTGTCCCGCGACCGCTTCAGCGAGAACACCGCGGTGTCCACCTCGCGCGAGATCGCCTCCAGCTCGCGGTGGAGGAAGGCCTCGTCGTACATGGGGAACTTCGAGAACACGAACATCACCCGCGGCCGGTCCGGCCGCGCGGGCCCCCGCGCCGCCGGCGCGCGGCGGGCGGGCGCGGAGGCGGGCCGCCAGCCGGCGGTGTCGGTGCCGCGCAGGAAGCGGAACAGCGCGTGGGCCGCCGCGACGTTGAGCAGCGCGAAGGTGTAGGGGAGGGTGAGCGCGCGCGGGCGCCATCCCCGCCGCGCGCCGAGCGCGCCCAGGGCGGCCAGCGTCGCGAAGGCGGCCTGACCCGCGGCCAGCAGCGCGAACACGCGATCGCCGGCGGCCGCGAGCAGCCCGCTGGCCACGGCCATGGCCGCCAGGCACCAGGGCACGGCCAGGCGCGCGAGCTTGTGCGAGACGAACTGCCAGAGGATCCGGTTGCGCCGCGGGTCGAGCAGCGCCGGCTGCAGCCGCACGAGCTGGTAGTTGCCGGCCAGGGTCCGCACCTTGCGCCGGTACTCGCCGGTCGGCGTGGCCGCGATCGTGTCGGTGGCGCGCGCCAGGGGCTCGAAGACGACGCGGTGGCCGGCCAGCACCGCGGCCATCGGCAGGGCCACGTCGTCGAGGATGGTGCGCGGGTCGAGCGGGGTGAAGCGCTCGCGGCGGATCGCGTAGAGCGCGCCGGTGACGCCGACCGAGGAGTCGAAGCGGCTCTCCGCGCGCCGCACCATCTTCTCGTAGTCCCAGTAGAGACCGACACCCTCCGCCACCGCGGTCGTGGCCGAGGACGCCAGGTGCAGCTCGCCGCTGGCCGCGGCCACCGCCGGATCGGCCAGGTCGGCCACCAGCGCCCGCAGGGCGTCGGGCGCGAGGTGCTGCCGTGCGTCGGTCAAGAGCAGGACCTCCGACCGGGTGGCGGCGACGCCCGCGTTGAGGGCGGCGGCCTTGCCGCGCGGCGTGCGCAGGGCGAGCAGGCGGACCCCGCGGTCCGCGTAGCCGGTCACGATCGCCTCGGTGCGGTCCTCCGACCCGTCCGAGACGACCAGGACGTCCAGGCGGTCGCGCGGGTAGTCGAGGGCCAGGCAGCTCTCGATCTTCGCGCCCAGGCACCGCTCCTCGTCGCGCGCCACGATGATCACGGACACCGCGGGGGTGATCGGCCGCCGCGCCACCGGTCTCGCCGGGCGGATCCGCGCCGCCAGCGCGATCAGCAGGGGGTAGCCCACGTAGGCGTAGCCGACCACCGCTGCCGCCGCCCAGACCACCAGCTCCAACCCGCCCGTGCTCATGCGCGCCTCGCCACCCAGCTCGCGCGGAGCCGCTCGTAGCCGAGGCCGCCCAGCGCGGCGCGCAGCGCGCGCGCGGCCGCGTAGCGCGCGCCGTGCCGCAGCCGCGCGCGCTTTTGCTGCTCCACCATCGCCCGGAACGCGGGCAGGCCGTGGTGGCCGCGCATGGCGAAGCGCGGCAGCGCGGCGGCCGCGTCGCCGGCGCGCACCACGCCCGGCCGGGATCCGAAGACCAGCCGATAGCCGGCCGCCCGCGCCGCGGCCAGCGCGCGCGCGCCGCCGCTCCCGCCGGGGAGCGACAGCGCTTCGACGCGCGCGCCGAGGAGGTCCTCCAGCCGCCGCCGCGACTCGACGAGCTGGCGCTGCAGCTCGTCGTCCGTGAGCCGCTCGAAGAGCTGGTGGTCGAGGCCGTGGGAGCCGACCGCTCCGCCGCCCTCGGCCAGCGCGCGCAGCTGCTCCGGCGTCAGGTACCCGGGCGCGCCCAGGCGGCCCGGCGTGACGAAGAACGTGGCCGGCAGCCCGAGCCGCCGCAGCAGCGGCAGCGTCACCAGCAGGTCGCTGTCGCAGCCGTCGTCGAACGTCAGCGCCACCGCCCCGTCGGGGAGGCCGGGCGCGGCCAGCCGCTCGGCTCCGACCACCGGCCGCCGCGAGCGGGCGAGCCAGTCCATCTGGGCGCGGAAGCGCTCCGGGGAGACCACGTAGTCGCCCTCGCCGGGATCGCGCGGCGCGTCCGCGATGCGGTGGTACATCAGCACCACGGCCCGGGCCCGCCCGCCGATCCCCCTCACGCGTGGCTCCTGGCCCGCGCCCCCTGCACGAGCCGGTGCCACCCGTCGAAACCGCCGCGGATCTTCAGCGCGAAGTCGGCCAGGTCGTCCGCCGACGACACCTCGGTGCGGCGCAGGCCGAACAGGTCCACGCCCGGCGCGTTCGCCCCCGGCTCCACGGTGCAGGCGGCCTCGAACCCGGCCGCGGCCACCGCCCGCCGCACGCGCGCGTCCTCGCTGCCTCGCGGGTAGCAGAAGACGCGCGGGCGGACGCCGGCGCCCGACGCGAGGTCGTCGCGGCAGCCGTGGATCTCGTCGCGCGCCTCGGCCTCGCCCAGCCCCGCCAGCTCGAGGTGGCGGCGCCCGTGGCCGCCGACCTCGTGCCCGCGCGCGACCAGCTCACGCACCTCGTCCCAGCCCATCATGCGGTCGTGCGCGCAGCAGCCGCGGTAGCGGTCGATGGTCTGGTCGGTCCCGGTGTAGGCGGTGGCGATGAAGAAGGTCGCCGGCAGCGCCAGGCGCTCGAGCACCGGCAGCGCGCAGGCATGGTTGTCGCGGTAGCCGTCGTCGAACGTGAGGCAGACGGTGCCGGGCCCCGGCGCACGCCCGTCGCGCAGCGCCGCCAGCGCGGCGCCGAGCGGCACCACGCGGCAGGTGGCGGCCAGGCGCTCCATCTGCGCGGCGAACTCGCGCGGATGCACGCTGAGCCGGTCGGCGGGATGGCGGTCGTTGACGCGGTGATAGGTGAGGATGCGCAGGCCCGCGCGCGCGGCGCGCTCCGCCGCGAACGTGGTCGCGCGCGCCGCCGCCCGCCGCAGGCGCCGTCGCACGGCCGCGTTCATACACGCGCCTCGCGCGGCACGTCGAGCCCGGACGCCGGCGCGGTCGCGGGCGGGGCTCCCGCCGCCGGCCCCCGCCGGCGCCCCTGCCGCAGCAAGGCCAGGTGGTGCTGGAGCTCGGGCCGGCAGAAGACCCACAGCGCGGCGAGGTACGTGGCGGCGCCCAGCAGGCCCAGCACGGCCACGAAGGCGAGCGCCGCGGTCTGGCGCATCCCCAGCGCCGATCCGAGGGCGGCCAGCGGCTCGACCACCAGCACCATGGCCGCCACCGCCGGCGCGATCCGCAGGGCCGTGCGCAGCGCGTACCAGAGGTCCGCGCGGGCGACCAGCCGGTCGGCGAAGAGCAGCAGGTAGCCCAGCTTCAGGTAGGTGGACACGGTCGCGGCGAGCGCGATGGCCTCGTAGCCGAGGGACGGAACCAGCACCGCGCAGAGCACCGTGTTGCTCCCGAAGCGGATCAGGCCCGCCGTCATCGGCGTGGAGGTGTCCCGCCGCGCGTGGAACGCGGATCCCAGCAGCGCGTTCAGCGCCAGCGCGACCGTGATCGGGGCGAAGATGCGCAGGGCGGTGGCCGTGAGCCGGGTGGACTCCGCGTCGAAGGAGCCGCGCTCGAACAGCCCCGTGACCAGCGGGTTGGCCACCACCCACAGGCCGGCGGCCAGCGGCGCGAACACCAGCAGCATGGTGACCAGCGCGCGCGCCAGGCTCTCGCGCGCCAGGCGCTGGTCGCGCCGCGCGAACTCGTCGGAGAGGAACGGGAAGAGCGCGGTGGTGAAGGCGCCCGCGAGCACGCCCGGCACCATCTCCACCAGCATCAGCGCGTACTGCAGCGCCGACACCGCGCCCGCGGGCAGCAGGGAGGCGAACGCGCGCGTGGCCACCAGGTTGAGCTTGGACCCCCACTCGCCCAGGTAGACCGGGAAGCTCAGGCGCAGCATCTGCCGGACCGGCGCGCTGGCCAGGTCGAAGCTCGGCCGGATGCGGTGCCGGCGTGTCCAGAGCGAGGCCGCCACCACCAGGAGCTGCACCAGGCCGCCGAACACCTGGGCCCAGACCAGCGCCTCGATGCCGCGATCGTGGAACGCCACCAGGTACAGCGTGGAGGCCACCTGGAACGCGCCCTCCGACACCCCCGCGGCCAGGAACCGCCGCTCCGCGTGCAGGGTGACGGCCAGGATGCGGGCGCCCCCCACGAAGACCGCCATCATCAGCAGCGTGCGCGTCAGGTCGAGCGCGATCGCGCGCCGGGCGCCCGCGAATCCGGGCGCGACCAGGGTGACGAGCTGGGGCGTGAACAGCAGCGCCACCGCCACCGCGGCCAGGAGCAGGGCGAGCCAGTAGGTGAGCATCTTCCCGGCCGCGTCCCAGGCCCGCTCCTCGGAGCGCGCGCGCTCGGCCGCGAAGAGGGGGACGAAGTTGAACACGCCGGTCTGCGCCAGGTGCATGGCCGCGTCGGGCACCAGCAGGGCCATCACGTACGCGTCCATCGCCTCCGAGGTGCCGAAGTAGTAGGCGGCCAGCACGTTCTTCAGGAACCCGAGGGCCATCGTCGTCACCGACGACGCCATCACCAGCATGCCGGCGCGGAAGAGGCCGGCGCGCGCGGCCTCGCTCATGCCCGCACCGCGCGCGTGTCCGAGCCGAGGCCGGCCGCGCGGGCCGCGAAGAGCGGCAGGGTGGGCGCCGTGGTGTAGATGCGCGAGAGCTCGTAGCGGTCCTGTTCGGGGTGCGCGAACCCGTGGCTGCTGGTCAACGCGCCGCGGAGCCCCAGCGCCCGCAGCGCGCGCACCGCCCGCTGGTCGTAGTCGCCCGGCTGGCCGTTCGGGTAGGCGAAGGTGGTGACCTTCACGCCCACCCGGCTCTGGATCAGGCGCACGGACGTGGCGATCTCGGCCTGGATCTGCTCGTCGGTCAGCGTCGAGAGCAGGTAGTGGCGGTGGGTGTGCGCGCCGAGCGTGAGATGGCCGCGGGCCATCCGCCGGATCCGGCCCCAGTCGAGCACGCCCGGCATGCGCCCGCCGTTGGCCAGCGAGCGCTCCAGCTCCGCGAGCGTGCCGTCGAGCACGGCGGGCGGGAGCCTCTTCATCCGCGCGAGCAGGGCGGCGAGCGCCTGCAGGCGCGCGGCGGGCGAGCCCAGCGGCAGCGGGGGCAGGCCGGTCCCGGGCGCGACGAGCTCCTTTACGTGCGCGTGCTTGACCAGCGCGCGCACGCGGTCGGTCCAGAGCGGCGCTCCGGTCTCGGGGGGGCCGGTGCTCAGGAACAAGGTGGCGGGCACGCCCACCCGTTCCAGGGCCGGCAGCACCACGTCGTGGGTGTCGGGATAACCGTCGTCGAACGTGATCGCGACGCGCGGCGGCCCCGGCGCGCCGTAGGCGAGCCAGTCCAGCACCGCGTCGAGGGTGTCCACCCGGTAGTGGGCCGAGAGGTACTCGAGCTGCGCGGTGAACACCGCGCCGGGCATGGCGGGGAAGAACGGGTCGCGCTCGTCGTTGACGCGGTGGTACAGGAGCAGGATCGCGCGGCCGCGCTCGAACCGCGCGTGGTGGAAGCTGAGCGCCCCCGAGCGCAGCAGCCCCCAGGCCACCGCGCGCTTGACCGACGCCTTCACCGCCACGCGCGGCGCCTCCGCCGGACGGGGACCTCGGGGAAGCGGCTCGTGATCAGGAGCAGCGCGGCCAGGATCCAGTAGTAGCCGATCAGCGACTCGTCGGAGAAGCGCGAGCCGAGCATGCAGCTCACCAGCACGCCCGCCTCCATGCCCAGGAAGGCCACGGCCAGCCCGCGGTCGAGCGGGGTCCGCCGGCGCCGGTACACGCGGATCGCGACCAGGGCGAAGGTCGCGTGGAGCGACAGCAGGAGCAGCAGCGTGGGCACGCCCATCTCGGCCGCGATCAGGATGAACGCGTTGTGGGCGTCGCGCGGCTCCCCCTCGCGCAGCGGGACCTCGGTGTAGTACCCGATCACGCGCTGGAACTGCCCGATGCCGACGCCGGCGAGCGGATGGTCGCGGACCATGCCCGCCGCGCCCCGCCACAGCACCAGGCGGTGGGCGCTGCTGCGGTCGAGCGCCTGCGACGCGTCCGCGTCGTAGAAGGCGTCGTCCTCGGACATGGTCGCGCGCAGGCGCGCGGCCACGCTGTCCGGCATCAGCCCCGGAAACGCCACCGCGGCCGCCGCGCCCGCGCCCCCGGCCACCCCCAGCAGCAGCGGGCTGCGCAGGAGGAGCACCACCGCCGCGCCCGCCGCCATGGCCAGGTACGCTCCGCGCGAGAAGGTGAACAGCATCGCGCGCGCGGCGGCGGCGAAGCCGGCGAGATAGAGGGCGCGGCGCGGCCAGGGCCGCACGGTGAGGGCGAAGGCGAGCAGCGCGACGCCGTAGTACACCAGGAACGCGCCCATCGAGTTGGGCTGCTCCATCAGGCCGCTGACCCGGGAGGCCTCGATCGTGGACCGGCCGCCGCGCTCGATGCCCTCCCACCAGGTGAGGCCCGCGACCAGGATCGTGGTCCAGGCCAGCACCTCCAGCACCCCGCCCGCCTCCCGCCGGTCGCGCACGATCAGCGCGGTGTAGAAGAAGAAGAGGATGGGCGCGACCCAGGCGCGGAAGGTCTGCACGACGTCCACCGGGCCCTCGCCGGCGGCGTAGGCCGGCAGCATGCTGAACGCGGCGAAGGCGATGTAGGCGGCGAGCAGGCGCTCCACGCCTCCGAAGCGCGCGCGCTCGCGGCGCTGGCTCCGGCTCACGATGCAGGCGACCGGCCCGAGCAGGACGAGCAGGTTGGTCAGGTTGGCGCCGGGCACCCCCCCGAACAGCAGGGGATACACGCCGCAGAACGGCAGGTAGGCGACCGCCAGCGGCGGGAACCACTGGGGGCGCAACAGCGCGGCGGCGGCCAGCGACGCGGTGTAGGCCGTGCCGAACAGGAGCATGGCCGGCCCGTCGTCGGTCACGTCGAGGTAGCGAGCCGCGGCCAGCACGCAGGCGAACGCGAGGCCGCCCCACACCCCGATCGAGCGGCGCCCGCCGCGGGCGCGCACGGGAACCCGCCGCGCCCCGCCCGGGGCGTCGAGGGCGATGGCGGCGGTCCGCGCGGCCGCGCTCAACGCGCCCCCCGGCCGACGACCATCACCTTGAACGTGTCGAGCACGATCGCGAGGTCGAGCAGCAGCGACATGTTCTTGATGTAGTAGAGGTCGAACTGCAGCTTGCGCTCGCTGTCCTCGATCGTGGACCCGTAGCCGAACTTCACCTGCGCCCAGCCGGTGATCCCGGGCTGCGCGGTGTGCCGCTCGTCGTAATACGGGATCACCTTGCGGAGCTGTTCCACGAAGTGCGGCCGCTCCGGGCGCGGCCCCACGAAGCTCATCTCGCCGCGCACGATGTTGACGAGCTGCGGCAGCTCGTCCAGGCGCAGCTTGCGCAGCCAGCGCCCGAGCCGGGTGATCCGCGCGTCGGCGCGCGACGAGGTCCAGACCGGCCCCGTGGCCGCCTCCGCCTGCCAGCGCATGGTCCGCAGCTTCAGGAGGTCGAACACCCCGCCGCGCAGGCCGACGCGGGGCTGCCGGTAGAGGGCGGGCCCGGGGCTGTCCAGCCGGATCAGCAGCACGAGCAGCGCGAGCAGCGGGGACAACACGAGGAGCAGCACCACCGCGATCACCAGCTCGGACGCCCGCTTGGTGGCGCGCATCAGCCGGCGCGGCTTGGTGAAGCCGGGCGAGAACACGAGCCAGCTCGGCCGCAGGTCGCTCAGCAGGATCTTGCCCGTGAGCTGCTCGTAGAAGCTGGGACCGTCCTCGACCTTCAGGCCGGACACGCGGCAGCGCAGGAGCTCCTCGACGGGGAGGCGGCCGCGGCGGTCCTCGAGCGCCACCACGATCGTGCTGACCTTCAGCGCGTCCACCAGCGCGGGCAGGTCGCGCAGCGTGCCGACCACCGACGGGTTCACCAGCCGCCGGCCGACCTCGGCCGGATGCTCGCCGAGGAACCCCGCCACGCGGTAGCCCAGCGGCGCGCGCCGCAGCATCTCCACCGCGATCTGCTGGGCGGCGTGGCCGGTCCCCAGGATCAACACGGTGTCGCGCAGCGCCTCGTGCCCACCGAGCCAGCGATAGAGCGTGTGCCAGGCCAGGACGGTCAGCGCGGCCAAGGGCAGGTACGCGAGCAGCAGCGCGCGCCCGAGCGCCAGCGAGGGCAGCAGGTAGTAGACGAGCGAGAGCGCGGCCACGGCCATGGCCAGGCCGCGCCCGAGCCGGACCAGGAACTCGGTGCGGCTGCGCAGGGCCTGCAGGCCGTAGAGGTCGCCGTAGTAGAGGCAGAGCTGCACCACGAGCACCGCGAGCAGGCCGCGCGCGGCGAGCCGCCCGTCCGGCGCCGAGCCCTCGAGCACGGCCAGGGCCAGCAGCGCCGCGAAGAGCAACACCGGCTCGACGAGCACCAGGACCGTGCGCCGGCGTCCCGGGTGGGCGGCGTCGGTCACGGGCGCCTCAGGCCTTGCGCCGCCGCCCGTTCTGGTTGAGGTGCCGGGTGAGGATCTCCCGGTGGTCGTTGAACACGACCCCCTGCACCAGGTTCGGTTTCAGGCTCTCGTGAGCCCGGGCGATCGCGTCGCGGAACGTGTGGCGCGCCCGCACGACCAGCAGCGCGCCCTCGAGCAGGTTCTGCAGCAGCAGCGCGTCGGCCAGCGGGGCGAGCGGCGGGCAGTCCACGATCACGAAGTCGAACCCGCGGCGCGCGGCGTCGAGCAGCTTGGCCATGCGGTCGGAGCCGAGCAGGTCGGCGGGCTGGCCGACCCGCGGGCCGGCCGGCAGCAGGCGCACGCCCCAGGGCTCGACGCGGCGGACGGAGACCGGCCGCAGGCCGTCGCCGCGGAGCCACTGGCTGAGCCCGCCGTTGCTGGGCAGGCCGAGCGAGGCCACCAGCCCCGGCTCGCGCAGGCAGGCCTCCACCAGCAGGACGCGCCGGTGCTCCTCGGCCAGGGCGGCGGCCAGGCCGAACGCGACCGTGGTGCGCCCTTCGCCGGCGGCCGCGCTGAGGATCCCGATGCACTGGAACGCGCGCTCCGCGGCGATCGCCTTGACGCGCGCGGCCAGCACGCGGAACTGCTCGGCCATCGGAGACCCGGGGGTGATGGCCGCGGCCAGGGCCGGCTCGCCCACCGAGGCGCGATCCGCGGTGCGATCGATCAGGTCGATCGCGTCGTGCACGAAGACCTTGTCGGGTGTGGCGTCGAAGAGCGTCATGTCGTGGCCAGGACCGGCGCGCGGCGGGAGCGGCGGCGCCGCTTGGCCGTCGTCGCGTGCGGCAAGGTGGCGAGCACCGGGCAGGGGAGCAGCGACTCCAGGTCTCGCACGTGCTTGACGGAGCTGTCGAGGAAGTCGGCGGCCAGCGCGCAGAGCAGCCCGATCAGCAGGCCTCCCACGAGCCCGCCGCCGAGCAGGATCGTGGCGTAGGGCCGGATCGGCTTGTGCGGGAAGTGCGCGGGGTCGATGATCTTGAAGTAGCCGCCCTTGGACTGCTCCTCGAGCTTGACCGCGGACTCCGCGTCCATCTCCTTCTTCAGCATCTCGTTGTACTTGTCGCGGAGCTGCTGGTAGTCGCGGGTCAGCGCCATCAGCTCCTGCTCGGCCTTGGGCGTCTGCTCGATGCGGGCCTGGAACGCGGTGATCTTGCGGTCCACGGCCGCGCGCCGGGCGGTGAGCAGGTCGATCTGGTTCTCCACGGACCGGAGCGAGCGGTGGAGGGCCTGGACCTCCGGCGCGGCGTCCGCCCCGCCGCTGGCCCGCTCCCCGGTCCCGCCCGCCGTCGTCTCCAGGCGCTCGATGCGGTGCCGCAGCGCGCGGACGTCGGGGTGCTCCTCGGTGTAGCGGTCGCGGAGCCCTTCCAGCGCGGCCCGGAGCTTCGCCAGCTCGGTGGCGGGCGAGGCCGCGCCGGCCAGGGTCTCCCCGGCGGCGGCCTGCCGCCGCGCGTCCGCCAGGTTCTGCTCGACCAGGCCGCGCCGCTCCTCGAGGGTGCGCATGTTCTCGGCCACGGTCTGCTGCTCGAGCTGGAGCTGCTGCAGCACGCGCAGGTTCGCGTCGAGCTGCTCGGGCAGCGCCCCCCAGTACTTGGTCTTGTGCTCCCGCAACGCGGCCTCGCGCGCCTCCAGCTCCTGGCGCGCCGTGGCCAGGTTCGAGCGCAGGAAGGCGTAGGCCTGCGCGGTCATGTTCTCGCGCAGGTAGGCCGCGTCCTCGATGAACTGCGCGGCCAGCGCGTTGGTCACGTCCATCGCCTTCTTGGGGTCCGCGTTGACGTATTCGATGCTGAACGAGTCCGTGCCCTGCACCCGGATCTGGATGGCCTTGCGCATCGACTCGACCGTGCTCTGGATCGGCGCGCCCGCCAGCTCCGGGTAGGGGTTGTGCTGGCGCGCCACGTTCTCGAGCCGCGTGCGGCTCAGGATCAGCTGCCGGATCGAGTGCAGGCGCTTGTCGATGCCTTCGGAGGCCATCGGCAGCACGAAGTAGTTCGGGATGGTGACCGGCTCGACCAGGATCAGGGTGGCGGAGCGGTACTTCTTGGGAAGGACGAAGATCGCGGACACCGCGGCGAGGAACACCACCACGAACGGGATCCACACGTGGCGCGGGTACCAGAACGGGATCTCCAGGTATTCGACGATGCCGCGCCGTGGCAGGTCGGGGGCGTCGCTATCGATGTCGTGCATGAGCCTCTCGCTTCACCGCGCGGCTGCTTCCGCTTCCGCGACGACGGGCCCCGCGGCCGCCCGCGGCTCGTCGGCGCGTCCCACTTCGCCGCGGCGGTACGCGCAGGCGAAGGGCACGTCTTCCACGTGCGCGAGGACGAAGTCCACGTCCTCGCCACGGCCGTCCTCGCGCAGGAGCGAGGCGCTGTTGCCCCAGGCGGCCAGGGCCACGTCCACGTCGCTCCACCGGCCGGCCATCTGCGCGGTGCGGCGGTCGGCCGGCGCGAAGCCGTGCGCGAACAGCCGCGCCAGGATGCGCCCGGCCGCCATCTGGTCCTCGCAGCTCAGCTCCTCGCGCACGCCGGCGATCAGCACGGCCACGTGGCGGTGGTGGCGCGCGAGGTAGGCGGCGGTCGCGCTCGCGTTGCGGAAGCAGGCCACGAGCGCGGCCGGCGCGGCCTCCGCGTTGCGGATCAGCTCGGTGCCCGGCCGGGAGCAGAGCACCAGCGGCCGGTCGCGGTCCGCGTCGCGCGCGAGCGCGGCGGGGCTGTCCGGCAGCTCGAACGGCGCCGCGCGCGGGCCGGCCGCCTCGCCGGCCAGCAGCGGGCGGTCCAGCCCGGCGGCCAGCTGCGCGGCCTCGGCCGGCGTGGACGCGGCGAAGGCCCGGCGGCCCTGGGCCACGGCGGTCACCAGGGTCGTGGTCGCCTGCAGCACGTCCACGCAGACGACCGCGTCCCGCTCGAGGTGCCGGAACACGCTGTCCGGGAAGGCGTCCGCGATCACCGTCCGCGCCGGCTGCATCAGGGCACCAGGATCGTGTCGCCGGCCTCGAGCGGAATGTTCTGCTCGAGCCGGTTGCCGGCCTCGACCTCGGCGTTGTTGAACGGTATCGGGGTGCGCACCGCGGCGCGCTCGCGGATGATGATGATCCGCTCGCGCTTGGCGAACTCCTTGAAGCCGCCCGCCCGGGCGAGCGCCTGCAGCACCGTGGTCCGGTTGGTCAGCGGGTACGCGCCCGAGTTGATCACGTCGCCGAGCACGTAGAACCGGGCGCTGACCGCCTGGGCGACCGTCACCGTGACCTGGGGCGGCACCTCGAGGAAGCGGGCCATGCGCGTCTGGATCTCCACCGCGAGCTGGTCCGGGGTGCGGCCGGCGGCCTGCACGTCGCCGAGCAGCGGGACCGTGATCCGCCCGTCCAGGCGCACCGCGACCTCGGTGGTCAGCTCCGGCTCCTTCCAGACGGCGACCTTGAGGACGTCGCCGGGGGCCACCAGGTACTCGGGCGCCATGGCCACCGGCGAGGGCGGGGCGGCCGTGCGCGGCTTGTCCGCGGGGCCGGCCGCCCGGACGGCGCCCGGCGTGGCGACCGCGACGAGCACGAGCCACGGGATGGCCGCGGTGGCCATCCGCCGCGGCCTGGGCATCGTTGGAAGCGTGTCGTTCAACCGTGCCTCGTTCCGGGCGCGTGCCGCACACCCTTCGCGGGCGTCGCGGCGGCGCAATCCTGGCGCTCGTGTGCCTGGGGTCCTCAGCGGACCGAAGGGCGGTGCTCAGGCTCCTGGAGGGAACGGCGGGAGGGAGGCCCGCACCTGCGTCTTGGCCTTGTAAAGACTGATCTTTTAGCCGATCGGAGGGCCCCTGTCAAGGTCAAAGCCCCCGGGGTCAGAGCGCGCTGCGCCGGCCGGTCGGCACCAGGTCCGGAAGCCCTTCCGGAGGCGTCACCGGCGGCTCGATCGGGACGAGCACGGCAGGCTCCGCCTCCGCCTCCGGGGGCGATTCCTCGCCCGGGTTGACGAGCCGGTCGGTCGTGGCGCGGTACTGCTTCTCGTAGAGCTGCCGGTAGCGGCCGGCCGTCTCCATCAGCCGGTCGTGGGAGCCCCGCTCGACGATCTCGCCCCCTTCGAGGACCAGGATCTGGTCGGCGCTCCGGATCGTGGAGAGCCGGTGGGCGATCACGAACGTGGTGCGGCCCCGGCGCAGCGAGCGCAGGCCGTCCTGGATCAGGGCCTCGCTCTCGCTGTCGAGGTTCGAGGTGGCCTCGTCCAGGATCAGGATGCGCGGGTCGGCCAGGATCGCGCGGGCGATGGCCAGCCGCTGTCGCTGGCCTCCCGAGAGCTTGACCCCGCGCTCGCCGACCATGGTTTCGTACCTGTGCTCGAACCCCTCGATGAAGTCGTGGCAGTGGGCGATGCGGCACGCCTCCTCGATCTCCGCGCGGGAGGCGTGGGGGTGGGAGAAGGCGACGTTCTCGGCGATCGTCCCGTCGAAGAGGAAGTTGTCCTGCAGCACGACCCCGAGGTGCGCGCGCAGGTCGCGCATGCGCACCTCGCGCAGGTCCCGCCCGTCCACCAGGATGCGCCCTCCGGTCGGGCGGTGGAACGCCATCACCAGCCCGATCAGCGTGCTCTTGCCGGCGCCGCTCGGGCCGACCAGGGCGGTGGTGGAGCCCGCGGGCGCGGTGAAGGTGACGTGCTTCAGCACCGGGACGCCGGGGCCGTATTCGAACGAGACGTCCTGGAACTCGACGTCCCCGCTCACCTCCGCCAGGGGCAGCATGCCCTGGTCCTCCTCGTCCTCGGTGGCCATGGTCCGCATCTCGCGGATGCGCTCGAGCCCGGCGAACGCCTCGCTGAGCTGGGTTGCGCTGTCGGTGATGCGCACCACCGGCGCGATCAGCAGGCCGATGAAGAACACGTACATGACCAGGCTGCCCAGCGTCATCTCGCCGGAGAGGATCGCGCGGCCGCCCGCCACCAGCATGTAGGCGCCGATGCCGCCGAAGATCAGGATGGACACCGCGCCGATGGCCGCGCTGGTCGTGATCTCGCGGGCCACGGTGCGGAACAGGCGGTGGATGCCGCGGGTGAAGGCCAGGTCCTCGTGCTTCTCCGCGTTGTAGGCCTTGACCACGCGGATCCCGGACAGCCCCTCGGAGAGCCGGCCGGTGAGCTGGGCGCCCATCTCGGCCCGCCGCCGGTAGAGCGGGCGCAGCCAGCGGAACGTCTGGGTCATCAGGGCCGCGAACGCGCCCAGCAGCACCAGGGTGGTCACGGTGAGCCGCCAGTTGAGGTAGAGCAGGACCGCCAGCGCGAGGGCGGCGGTGAGGAGGCTGCTCGCGAGCTGCACCAGCCCGGTGCCGAGCAGGTTCCGGATCCCCTCCGCGTCGCTCATGATGCGCGCGATCAGCACGCCGGTCTTCTGGGAGTCGAAGTAGCGGATCGGCAGCCGCATCACGCGCTGCTGGAGGCGGCGGCGCACCTGCATGATCGACCGCTGCGCGGCGACGCCCAGCACCTGCGAGAGCGCGAAGGCGGTGACCGCCTGCACCAGCGCCGCGGCGCCCACCGCCGCCGCCAGGGGCATCAGCAGCTCGCCGCGGTGCTTGCCGACCACCTCGTCGAGCAGGAACTTGCTGGAGGCGGGCAGCACGAAGCCGGCCATCCGGCTCACCAGGAGGAGGACGAACCCCAGGGTCAGGCGCCCGCGGTGATCCCACAGGATGTCGCGGACGTCCCGCCAGACGGGCCGGGTCTGGCCCTGGTCCACACGGTCCGCTGACGCGCCGGATGCCAACTCGCTCACCACCTGCGTCCGACGCTGTCCGATGAGGGGTCGGGTGCGTCCGGGAGGCGGCTACGTTATCCCAGAAGCCGCTCCGCGCCAAAGGCGGCGGGCGCGGCGGCGCCTGGCCCGCGTTGACGCGCGTCCGCGCGAGCGGCTAGGCTACCGCTCCGCACCCGGCCCACCACCTTCCCTCAGGACGAGGCCCATCGCGCCGCTCTCGACCAGACCGCTCCGCCCCCGGCTCCGCCGCCGCGCGCTCTGCGCGCTCGGGGTCGCGGCGTGGCTCCTGCCGGCCGCGGGCGCGCGGGCGCAGGGCGCCGCGGCACGCTGGAGCTTCTCCGGCTCGTTCACCGAGAGCCACAGCGACAACCTGCTGCTCCTGCCCGAGGGGCCCTCCGACATCCTGGACACCGCCTACTTCCGGCTCGGGCACTCGCGGCTGACGCCCACCACCACGCTTTCCGCGTCCGGCTGGACCGCGGCCACCCTCTACCGGGAGCACAACCCCTACAACGGCCTGCGCCACGGCGGCGACCTGAGCCTGTCGCATCGGCTGTCGCCTCGCTGGAGCTGGAGCCTGGGCGGCTCGGTCGCGACCGGCATCAACCACCAGGCGCTCTACAGCACCCGCGTGCAGTTCCCCCAGTTGCGCGTCACGTCCGAACACGTCACCTGGAGCCTGGGCTTCGAAGCCACCCCGCGCACGCTGGCGACGCTCGACGCCTCGGGCGGGTGGTACCAGTTCCGCAGCTCCGAGCCGGTGGTCGGAGGGCAGCTGACCCTTCTGAACAGGCCGGCGGGCGAGCTGGTGCCGCCGGTGCGGGCCCCCGCGGCGCCCGCGGCCGAGACGGGCGGCCTGGACGCGTCGTTGCTGCTGCTCAACATCCTGGCGACCGAGGGGCTCGACGCGCTGCGCCTCGACGCGTCGTCCTTCGGCGGCGGCTTCGGGCTGTCGCACGCGTTCTCGCCGCGGCTGTCGGCCTGGGCCAACGTGCGCTACGAGCGCTTTCGCTTCGACCTGCCCCGCGCGGGCAACGGCGGGCGGACGTTCGCGGGCGCCTCGCTGCGGCAGACGCTCGGCACCTCGAGCACCATCGGCCTGTCCTACGCGTACCAGTCGAACGGGGCGCAGGTCCCACGCGTGTCCATCCACAACGCGCAGGCCACGTTGGACGCCGCCATCGGCTCGCGGCTGCGCGTGGACGCCACGGTGGGCGGCGGCCGCTTCAGCACGATCGCCACCCCGCCGCGGACGGTGGTCACGGGCGGGGCCGGGATCACCACGATCGGCGAGCGGACCCGCTTCAACGTCCGCTACCACCGCTCGGCGGTGCTGGCCCTCGGATTCGGCCGCAACCAGGTGTACGACTACGCCTCGGCCTCGGTGAGCCGGCTCCTGACGCAGCGCCTGAGCGGGACGCTCGACGCCGGCTACCGCTACAGCCGCGAGGCCTTCGTGGGAGACTTCCCGCTGCACGGGCAGATCTACTCCGCGACGTTGCGCTACGCGCTCAAGCAGCGCACGCACGTCGGCGCGGACTATTCCTACCGCCGCTTCGAATACGGGCGCGCCCGCGAGACGGTCGACAGCTCCCTCTGGAGCGTGTTCGTCAGCTACGACAGGATCTGGCGTTGAGCGCACGGCCGCGGCGGGGCCCGGTGCGCAGGGCCTCGAGGTGCGCGGCCGTGGTGGCGCTCTCGAGCGCGCTCGCGGTCGTCACGACCGGCGCGTCCGCCGGGCAGGACGCGCCGAAGCCGGCGCCGGACCCGCCGAAGCCGCCGGACGGGCTCGCCGCCTACGAGCGGCTGGCGCGGCCGACCGAACGGCATCGCGTGCTCGACGCGCTCGCCGGGACCTGGAGCGTGGAAGGCACGACATACGGCGCGAGGGGCGAGGTGATGAAGGCGACCGGCACCTCCGAGAACACGTGGATCCTCGGCGGCCGCTTCCTCGAATGCCGCTTGCGGACGACCGTGGGCGAGTCGAGCGTGGAGTCGGTGACGACGCTCGGCTTCGACGTGCGCAGCGGGCTCTACCAGTCGGTGGCGCTGGCCACCATCCGCACCCACATGGTGTTCGTGCAGGGCTCGTACTACGGGCCGAGCCGCACGTTCGTCCTCCGCGGGCAGGACGTGGACGCCGCCACCGGCGCGCGCTACGTGCGGCGGGAGATGATCCGCGTCGAAGCCGCCGACCGCTACGTCGTCGAGGTGTTCGCGGAGGTCCCCGGCCGCCCGCCGATCAAGGCCTTCTCCGGCGTCTACACCCGCCATTGATTCTCCGGACGTCCTCGGAGGCTTGACCCGGGGCGAGCCCGGGACGTAGCGTGGGCGGAGAGCCGTCGGGAGGGGCGACCATGCCGGTGCTGTCATCCGTGGCCTACGATCTCGCGGTGGTGCTGAACCTGGCGCTGCTCGCATCGCCGAGCGCCTGCCGGCCGGCCGACGACCCGGGGCCGAGCCCGGGCCCGACGCCGCCGGCCACCACCCTGCCGCCGCCCCCGCCGACCGCAAACCTCTGCGAAGGCCTCGTGCGGGACCTCTCGCCGCGCCCGCTCGGCGCGCTGGGCAAGCCGGCGCAGGGCGCCGCGGTCACCGACCCCGCCTTCGGCACGCGCATCCGGCGCATCACCGCGGTCCCGGCCTCGGAGGGCGAGAACGCGGTGATCAAGCCGATGTACAGCACCGTCCAGGCCTGGAACGCGGACGAGTCGCGGCTCATCCTGTGGCACCGCAACCGCGGCCACGAGCTCTACGACGGCCGGACGTACCAGTTCATCCGTGCGCTGCGGCTGGTGTCTCCGACGGACATCGAGCAGGTGCTGTGGGACCCGGTGGATCCCGACGTCCTGTACTACCCGAGCAACTACAACGCGACGCCGAACCTGATGCGCTACCGGGTCAGCACGGACGCGAGCGACGTGCTGAAGCGCTTCGACATCTGCCCGACCGGCGACTGGGGACGCCTGCTGTCGCTGGGGAGCGACCCGATGTACCTGTCGTGGGGCCCGTCGTCCAGGCTGGTCGGGCTGTCGTGCGGCGAGCAGAAGTTCATCTACGACATCGCCGGCGACCGCGTGCTGGGCCGCACCACCGTGGCGACCTCGATCGCCCCGCAGCCGGGCGCCAGCGGGCGCACGGTCTGGTTCTTCGACGGGCGGGTCTACGACCCCGACTTCCGCATCCTGCGCACGATCCCGCTGCGCAGCGTCGCCGAGCACTCGTCGCTGGGTCGCTCGGCCAGCGGTCACGACACCTACAACGCGGTGGTGTTCGACCCGCCGCCCGGCGGCAGCGAGAGCGCCGACGTGGGCACGCTGGTCAGCTTCGACCTGGAGACCGGCGAGCGCAAGGTGGTGATCGGGTTCGCGACCGGTTACGGCTACCCGCCCAGCACCACGCACATCTCCGCGATCGCCCACCGCCGGCCGGGGTGGGTCGCGGTGTCGGTGGTCGGCGATCCCCGCGGGCAGCGGCTCCTCGACAGCGAGCTGGTGCTCGCCAACGTGGACACGGGAACGGTCTGCCGTGTCGCCCATCACCGGAGCTGGGCCGGCGAGGGCGGACGATGGGGATACTGGGCGGAGCCGCACGTGGTGATCAGCCCGACCGGGACGCGGCTGCTGTTCGGGAGCGACTGGGGCAACGGCGCCACCGTGGACGCGTACGTGGTGGAGCTGCCCGGGTTCTCCGCGCGCTGACCGGCGCGGCGCGCGCGTTCCCTCGGCCGTGGCGACTGTGATAGCGTCGGGTCTTTCCGGAGACAGTCAGGAGGCCAGGACAAATGGCAGGCAACGGTGTTTCCAAGGGCAATGGTGTTTCCAAGGGGAAGCGGCGCGAGGTCGTCACGCTCTGGATGAAGCAGCTCATGACCCTGCACCAGCGGCAGGGCACGGCCAAGCCGGCGGCCGGCGGATGGATCGGCGCGGTCTACGCGCTGCGCGCCGCCTCGCGCCTCGACGCCAACCGCGAGTGGGGCAAGCTCGGCGACGAGATCATCAGCCACCTCGAGCAGGCGTACATCGCGGTGCTCGGTCCGGACGCGGCGAAGGGCATCGATGCGGGACGCGAGCTGCTGCAGACGCAGCGCAAGCCGGAAGCGACCCTGCACGTGCCGAGCGACACGAGCAGCCATGAAGAGGTCGTCTCGCACATGCGGCGGGCGAGCGCCAGCCTGCGCAAGGCCGGCGGCCGCAAGGCGGGCCGCGCCTCGGGCGGCGGGCGCGCGTCCGCGCGCGGCCGCGGGCGGGCGGCGCGGGCGCGCTGACGGCCGCGGCGCCAGGGCGTTGGCGGCGTACCGTTTCGTCGTCCACGGCCGCGTGCAGGGTGTCGGGTACCGGTACTTCGTCCAGCGCGAGGCCGACGCCCGCGGCGTGACCGGGTTCGTGCGGAACCTGCCCGACGGCTCGGTCGAGGTCGTGGCCGAGGC
>DATBIZ010000124.1:0-2477 GCA_036556645.1 Vicinamibacteria bacterium
ATGTCCTGCTCGCCGCCCATCGCGTGGATCACGGAGCCGGAGCCGAGGAAGAGCAGCGCCTTGAAGAAGGCGTGCGTCATCAGGTGGAAGACGCCGGCGGCGAAGGCGCCCACGCCGCAGGCCAGGAACATGTAGCCGAGCTGGCTGACGGTGGAGTAGGCCAGCACGCGCTTGATGTCGTTCTGCACCAGCGCGATCGTGGCCGCCAGCACCGCGGTCAAGGCTCCCACCACCGCCACCACGAACAGCGCGTTCGGCGCGTGGGCGTAGATCGCGGACGAGCGCGCGACCATGTAGACGCCCGCCGTGACCATGGTCGCGGCGTGGATCAGCGCCGACACCGGCGTGGGGCCCTCCATCGCGTCGGGCAGCCAGACGTAGAGCGGGATCTGCGCGCTCTTGCCGCAGGCGCCGATGAAGAGGAAGAGCGCGATCAGGGTGAGCGGGCCGCTCCAGCCGGACTCCACGGGCACCTGCGCGGCCGCCGCCATCACCGGGCCGAAGTCGAGGGTGCCGAACGTGAAGAAGATCAGGAACACCCCCAGCACGAAGCCGGCGTCGCCGATCCGGTTGACGATGAACGCCTTCTTGCCCGCGTCCGACGCGCTCTGCTTGTGGAACCAGTACCCGATCAGCAGGTACGAGCAGAGGCCCACGCCTTCCCAGCCCACGAACAGCACCAGGTAGTTGGCGCCGAGCACCAGCGTGAGCATCGCGAACATGAACAGGTTCAGGTACGACATGTAGCGCGCGTACCCGGCGTCGTGCTTCATGTAGCCGGTCGAGTAGACGTGGATGAAGAAGCCGACGAAGGTGACCACCAGGATCATCACGGACGAGAGCGGGTCGAGCTGGTAGGCCCAGTCCACCTGGAACGGACGCGCCCCGGCCACGGTCTGCGCGGCGCCGCCGGGGATCCACGACCACAGCCGCTCCACGACCGTGTGCTCCGGCGCCGCCTGGGCGCGCCAGACCGCGTACACCGAGGCGAGGAACGAGAGCAGCACCGTGCCGCAGGCGACCAGGCCGACCAGCGGCGAGGGCTCGGCGTGCGCCTGGTGGCCGTCGTGGCCGCCCGCGTGCGCGGCGGCGGCCGCGTCCGCCTGCGGCGCGTCCTGCTCGGGTGCGGCCGGCGAATGGCCGTGGCCGTGCGGCGCGGCCGGGCGCGCGTGCGCGCGCGCGCGCCGCCCCATCCAGCCGACGCTGACGAGGAAGTTGAAGAGGAAGCCGACGAGCGGGAAGAGCGGGATCAGGTAGAGGAACTTGATCATCAAGAGTGCCAGGACGCTGGTGGGAGCTGACCCGCGGTTCGCGCGGATCTTAGTGGACCGGCGACGAAGGGGTCAAGCCCGCCGGCTAGAGCGCGGCGGCCCAGGCCGCGCCGGCCTCGTCGAGCGACACCCCGAACGTGCCGGCGAACGCCTCGGCGGTGTTGCCGCCGGTGCACGCGCGGAAGAACGCCGCCACCTTCTCGATGCCGTGCCGACGGATCAGCGTCCCCACGAACGAGCCGGCGGCCGGGTAGGCGACGTCCGCCTCGAGCCGGGCGAACCCGGCGACCAGCGTGGCGACGGGCACGCGCCGCGCGGTCGCGCGCGCCGCGGAGTCTACGTTCTTCCCGCGCCAGCGGCCCTCGTTGCCGAGCGCGACCGCGAGCCCCTCGTGGAAGAACGCGCCCGGGTTGCCCATCTGGCCCGCGACCAGGTGGACGATCTCATGGGCGTGGAACTCGTGCGTGGAGTGGATCTGGCCGGCCCGCGCGAACGTGACGCCCTCGGCCCACGTGCCGGTGCCGGCCGCGACCTCCTGCGGCGTCTCGTACCGGTAATACTCCGCCCGGCCGGCCACGCGGTGGCCCAGCTGCGCCTGCACGCGCGCCAGGTACCGCTCGCTCTTCTCCGCGTCGATCCTCTGCCGGCCGTCCCGGCTGTAGAACGAGAAGTGCTCGGTCTGCGCCTTGAGAACGAAGCCGGGGAGGCTGCCGGCGGACACCGAGGCCGCCGAGAGCACCGCCGTCGCGACCGCTCCGATCGTCCTGGCCGTTTTCCGCACGGCCGATCGAAGAGCAAGTTGGCGACCAGGCTTGCTGCCCCGTAAGTTGTTGGAATAACTCGCTCAACGGTGGCGCCGCACACGCTGGTTTAGGGCGGACTTGCCGAAATATCTTCGATCGGTCTCTTATGCTTTCATCACAAAGACTTTAGCGTTCAGACGGGACACTCGCCCGATACGCCCGACGTGCGGGTCGCATGCCCTAATCGCGGTGCTCGGTCCGTCCCCGGAGGAGGGCGAGGGCGTGGTCGAGCACCGCCGCCAGCGCGTCGAACCCGTCGCCGACGGCCTTCGGGCTGCCGGGCAGGTTCAGCACCAGGCACGCGCCGACCGTGCCCGCGACCCCGCGCGACAGCGAAGCGAGCGCCGTGCGCTCCCGGCCGTGCGCGCGAAGCATCTCCGCGAGCCCCGGCGCCTCACGCTCG
>DATBIZ010000125.1:0-27866 GCA_036556645.1 Vicinamibacteria bacterium
CTGCGGCGCGCGAAGGACCTCCTGGGCCACGTCGTGGCGGCGGGAGACGACGACGCCGTCCTCAACCGCGCCCTCACCGTCCTTCTCGACAAGCTCGCCCGCGAGAAGCTCGCCCGGACCGACAAGCCGCGCCCGGGCCGGCCGCGCAACCCGCGTGCGCGGAGGCCGCCTGCGGCCGTCCGGAGGATTGTCTGGGAACGAGACGAAGGTCGCTGCAAGTTCACCGCGCCGGACGGCCACCGGTGCGAGGAAACCCGTCGCGCCGAACCCCACCACCTCGACCCCTGGGTGCTCGCCGGCAGTTCGAACGACCCCGACGACTATGAATTGCGTTGTGCGAACCACAACGACTATGAAGGCCGGCTCTACTTCGGCCGGCACCGGCGCAAGGGCAAAGACGGCGGCGAGGTCCGCGAGCGGACCACGTCCTACGCCGCGAGATCGTTCAGCACTGAATTAGTTCCGGAACAAACGGCGAGACGACGGTGGCAGCCACCGCCGACTCCAGTTCAACAAGGTGGGCTAGTGATCATTCCGTGAGGAATGCTCGAGGACGAGCGCGTCGATCGCGCATGACCGCGTACCAGGCCGACTTCGAGAAGGTCGTCGTTGCGATCGGGCCCGATGGCGCCCGCACGGAGTCGCGCGAGCTGTTCCGGCTGTACCGGGACTCCAGCGGTCGAACGCGCATGGAGGGCTCCATGCCGATCGGGGGCGAGCCGATGCGGCTCGCGTTCATCGCAGATCGGCGGGGCACCCGGCGCGCGATCCTTGATCTGGCAACGGGAAGTAGGCTGGACTTTCCGCCGCGAAGCCGTCCACCTGGTGCTCCGGCCCCGAGTCCGAAACCGCCGCGCGCCACGCCCCAGCCGGAATCTCCGGCCGTGGAGGATCTGGGCGAGGCCGAGATCGAGGGCTTCAAGGCGCGCGGATCGCGGACTACCAGCGCGACGTTTGGGGTGAGCGAGGTCTGGCACGCTTTGCTGATCGACCAGCCCCCGATTCTGGTGAAGAGCAAGGGGCCGACCGAGGAGAGGACGGAGCGGCTCTTCAACATCCGGGTCGGTGAGCCAGATCCGGCGCTGTTCGCGCCGCTGGAGCAGGAACCGTAGAGGCACCGCCGGCTTTGAGCCGGCGGCTCCTCAGACGTTTGTCTTGTTATGGATAAGAGTTGGTAGCGGGGGGTGGATTTGAACCACCGACCTTTGGGTTATGAGCCCAACGAGCTACCTGGCTGCTCTACCCCGCGACCGGTATGGATCCAGCCTACCAAGTGCGCGGCCGCACTGTCAATAAGTGATAACGCCCACTGGGGCAAGGAACAATCGCCTGGACACCCCCGTTCATCCATGTGAAGGCCTCGGGACGCGGGCATGACGCCCGCCGGGGGGAGGTCGGAATGGCCACCATGGTTGCCGCCGTCGACGCGCGATGCCCGCTCTGCGGGTGCTCGATCCTGACCGTCGGGCGCAGCGGCCACGTCACCGCCGAGGACCTCCATCCCGTCATGACGCGCCGGCACCGCGGCTCGTCCAGCATGGAAGGCTACATGCTGTGCGACGACTGCGGCGTGCTCGCCGAGCTGCCGCGCGACATGTCGCTCAACTGACGCGCGCGCGGCGCGCGCCCTTGACGTCGAGCGGCGGCGGAGCCAGACTTCGCCCCACCAAGCTACGGCCAGCGCCACTGCGCGCCGACGCGCGCAACCACGCGGGCCCCCTGCTTGCGTGGAGGTGAACGAGATGCAGGACGAGTTCAACCGGGATCCCTACGGGAGCGACGCCATGGAGCCGGCGTCGGCGCCGTCCGCGATGCCGCCCGCCGCTCCGGCCGCCTCGGCTCCGGCCGGCCCGCGCAAGCGCGCGCGGAAGGCGGGGGCGAAGAAGTCCGGGGCGCGCCGCAAGGCCGCGCGCAAGTCCAGCTCACGCCGGCCGGCCGGCAAGCGGGCGGGTGGGCGCAAGGCCGCGACCGGCCGCAAGAAGGCCACCCGCAAGGCCGGCGCGCGCCGGAAGACCGCGAAGAAGGCCACGAGCCGCAAGAAGTCGAGCAGCCGCAAGAAGAAGTAGACGGCGCGGACGCGGCGGGGCCTGCGCGAGCGGGCGAGTAAGGGGGGCGCAGCGGCGCCCCCTTCGTGCGTCTAGCTGTCGGCCCCCCAGGGCAGGATCGCGGTCTTCAGCCCGCCCGCCTTGCCCATCCGGCCCAGGACCTGGGGCAGGCTCTCGAGCGGCGCGTCGGCGGTGATGAACAGGTTCGGGTCCACGTGGCCGTCGGCGATCAGGCGGAAGGCCTTGCGGACGCTCTCCGGCGTGTGGTGGAACGTGGACTTGATCGTCAGCTCCTGGTAGTGGAGCCGCTGGGAGTCGATGCCGATCGAGGTGTCGGCCGGGCACCCGCCGAAGAGCTGCACCACGCCGCCCTTGCGCACCGCGCGCACGGCGGCCTCCGAGGTCGCGGGCAGGCCGACCGCCTCGATCACGACGTCCGCGCCGCGGCCGTCCGGGCTCTTGCGGCGCAGCGCCTCGGCCAGGTCCTCGCCCTCGCGCGAGACGACGACCGATTCGGCGCCCATCTCCAGCGCCTTGTCCAGCCGCTCGCGCGTGCGGCCGGCGGCCACCACGTGCGCGCCGCGCATCCGCGCCAGGGCCACGAACATCAGGCCGATGGGGCCGGTGCCGATCACCGCCACCGACTGGCCGCGGCCGATCCAGCTCTCCTCCACCCCGCGGATCACGCAGGCGAGCGGCTCGACCATCGCGGCCTCGCGGAAGGTCACGCCGTCCTCGAGCGGGAGCAGGTTCTTCCGCACCACCCGCGCCGGGATCCGCGCGAACTCGGCGTAGGCGCCGTTCCAGAAGAGCAGGTCGTCGCAGAGGTTCGACATCTCGTGCCGGCAGTAGTAGCACTCGCCGCACGGCGCCGAGTTCGCGGCGACCACGGAGGTGCCGGGCTCCGGCCCGTCGCCGCCCGCGCCGACCTCCTCCACCACGCCGGCCACCTCGTGGCCGAAGACCGCGGGCGGCACGATCATCTTGGCGTGATAGCCGCGGCGGAAGACCTTGGCGTCGGTGCCGCAGGTCAGCGCGACGCGCGTGCGCAGCAGCACGTCGCCGGGCTGGAGCTTCGGCACGTCCACGCGCTCGATCCGCACGTCCTCGCGGCCGTAGAGCACCGCGGCCTTCATCTTGTTGTGTGTCAACAGGCTCACCTCGCTGTTTGTTCCGGGGGCACCTGCAGCACGACCTTGAGGACTCCGGGGGCGGGCCGAGCGGCGACCTCCACCGCCTGGGGGGCCTGCTCGAGCGGGAACCGGTGCGTGATCAGCTCACGGACGCGCACCTCGCGGCCGAACACCAGCCGCGCGGCGAGGTCCTGGACGTCCACCGACGAACTGTAGGACGTCAAGATCTCCTTTTCGGAGGCGCACAGCGCGCCCAGGTCCAGATGGGCGATCTCGCCCGGTGAGGTAGCGGCGAACACCATGATACGGCCGCCCGGGCGCGCAGCGTCAACCGCCTGCTCGACCGCCGCCTGGGCGAAGGCCGCGAGCAGCACCCGGTCGGCCCCGCGGCCCTCGGTCAGCGCCCGGACCTCCCGGCCGACGTCCCGCGCGCCGTCCAGCACCACGTTCGCTCCCAGGCGCTGCGCCGCTTCGCGCCGGTCCGGCATCGTGTCCGAGGCGATCACGTCCGCGCCGGCCCAGCGGCAGAGCTGGGTGAGGATCAGCCCGATCGGGCCCTGCCCCACCACCAGCACGGTCTGGCCGCGCTCGATCCCCGCGCGGCGCACCGCCTTCAGGCACGTGTTCACCGGCTCCACGAACGCCGCCTCTTCGGGCAGCACCCCGGCCGGCACCGGGATCGTGCCGCGTTCCACGATCCAGTCGAGCGCCTTCACGTATTCGGCGAACCCGCCGCCCGCCGGCTCGAACCCGGCCGTGGTGCCGTTGCGCTTGTAGGAGGGACACTGGGCGTGCAGCCCGCGCTCGCAGTAGAAGCAGCGGAGGCAGGGGACGTGGTGGTGGACCACGACGCGGTCGCCCTCGTGGAAGCGGCCGCCCCGCGGGGCGCGGGCCACGCGGCCGGCGATCTCGTGGCCGAAGATCCGGGGGGCGGGCAGCAGCCCCGTCCGTATCTTCTTGATGTCGGTGCCGCAGACCCCGCAGGCCTCCACGCGCACCAGCATCTCGGACGGCCCCGTCTCCGGCACCGGGACCTCCTCGACGCGAAGGTCGCCGGGGCCGCGGTACACGGCCGCCTGCATGGTCACGGGCACAAGCGGTGATGGTAACCCGGGCGAGGTATCGGCCGTCGTTGACACTTTGTGGATCGGCACTTACCATCACGGCGCCAATGGGTTCCCCCGCGCCCCGCGTCCTGGTGGTGGACGACGACAGCGCTTTCCGGACGATGGTCTGCCAGATCCTGGCGGACCGGGGTTACGAGGCGGTGGCCGCCCCGAACGCCACCGAGGCGCTCAAGAACGCGGGCGACGGCAGCTTCCTGGCCGCGGTCGTGGACCTCGTGATGCCCGACATGGGCGGGATCGAGCTGGCGGACAAGCTCAAGGCCCAGAGCCCCGACACCGAGGTCGTGATCCTGACCGGGCACGGCGACATGGGCTCGGCGATCGCGGGGATCCAGCAGGGCGTCTTCGACTACCTCCAGAAGTCCTCGCTCGACATCGCGCGGCTCGAGCGCGCGGTGCAGGAGGCCACGGGCAAGAGCCGCCTCGTGCGCCGCAACCGGGCGCTCTTCCAGCAGACGCAGGAGTCGAACCGCCTCCTGAAGGGCCTGCACGACGTCGCCACCGAGCTGGCCGGCGAGGCCTACCTCGACCGGGTGCTCGACAAGCTCGTCCACGCCGCCCGGTCGGTCTGCCGGGCCGCCGCGGGCCGCGCGGTGCTCTTCCGACGCCTCCCCGGCGAGGGCCTGGTCATCGAGGGAGCGGTCGGCGAAGGCGCCAGCGCGATCCGGGGCGCCCGACTCGGGCCCGAGGAGGGCTTGTCCTCGGTGGCGCTGGCCGAGGACGCCCCGCTCCTGCTCGCGGACCCGCGCCAGCACCCGCGCTACTCGAGCCGCACCGACGAGCTCTCGACTCCCCTGCCGGGGTTCCTCTGCGCGCCGCTCCGCCGCGGCCGCGTGCTGGGCGTGCTGAGCGTGGCCGGCCGCGCGGCGCCGTTCGGGGCGGAGGACCGCGAAGCGCTGGGGATCCTGGCGCGCCAGGCCTCGGTGGCGATCGAGAACGCGCTCGAGCACGAGCGCTCGCTGAACTTCTTCACGCACACCTCCGAGATCCTGGTCTCGTTCCTCGAGCAGCTCGACGTGTTCTATCCCGGCCACTCGCGCGGCGTGGCCGCGCTGGCGGACATGGTCACGCGCCGGATGGGCCTGGGCGAGGAGGAGCGCCGCCACATCCACTTCGGCGCGCTGCTGCACGACATCGGCAAGGTGCTCGTGGACCCGGCGATCCTGCGGTCCGAGGACAAGCTCTCCGAGGCGCAGCGGAACCTGCTGCGCGACCACGCCTCGGCCGGCGTGAAGCTCTTGAAGCCGATCTCGCACTGGGAGGACATCCTCCCCGTCATCCATTCCCACCACGAGCGCTGGGACGGCAACGGCTACCCGCTCGGGCTGGCCGGCGAGGACATCCCGATCGGCGCGCGGGTGGTGGCGGTGGCCGACGCGTTCGACGCGATGACGCGCAGCACGCCGCACGGTTCGCGGCGGACGCCGGAGGAGGCGCTGGCGGAGCTGGAGGCCTGCGCCGGCTCGCAGTTCGACCCGAAGGTGGTACGGCTGTTCGTGGCCGAGTACCGCCAGCGGCGGGACCAGATCCCCGCGACCTAGCCCCCGAACAGGCTCCGCACGACGGCCCACACGTTCTCCCTGCGCTCGCGCAGCCGCCGGTAGAAGTACGGCACCCAGTGCGTCCCGTAGGGGACGTAGATGCGCACGTTGTGGCCGGCGGCCACCAGCTCCTCCCAGCGGCGGGGACGCAGGCCGTAGAGCATCTGGAACTCGTACCGGCTCGCGTGGACGTCCTCCGCGCGCGCGAAGCCGAGCGCGTCCTGGATCAGGCCTTCGTCGTGGGTGGCGATCGCCGGGTAGTTCCCCTTGGCGAGCAGGAGCCGCGCGCAGCGGCGGAAGCTGGCCCGGATCTGGTCCATGTCCTGCCAGGCGATCTCGGGCGGCTCCTGGTAGGCGCCCTTGCAGAGGCGCACGCGGTCGCCGCGCGCCACCGCCTCGGTCACGTCGGCCTCGGTGCGGAAGAGGTACGCCTGGAGGACGATGCCGACGTTGTCGTAGGTCCGGCGCAGGCGATGGAAGACGTCCAGCGTGCGCTGCGTGTGCTTCGAGCCCTCCATGTCGATCCGCACGAAGCCGCCGACCTCGCGCGCGACGTCGAGCACGCCCGCGGTCATCTCCACGCAGAGCTCGTCCGCGATGTCGAGGCCGAGGTTGCTGAGCTTGATCGAGATGTTGCGCTCGACCTCGGGCGGGATCATGCGCAGGAGCTGCTTGTTGCACTCCGCGCTGCGCCGCGCGGCCTCGCGATCGGCCACGTCTTCGCCCAGCAGGTCGAAGGTCGCGTGGATCCCGCGGCGGCGGAGGGCCAGCCCGGCCGCGATCGCGTCCTGGGGCTCCTCGCCCGCCACGAAGCGGCGGGCCAGGAACGTGAGCGCCTTCAACGCCGGGCCCGGCGGGCGTTCCCGCGCGCGCCCTCGTAGCTGGCGCGGACGACCGACGAGATGCCGCCGCGCACGTTGAACTCGCCTTCCACGGTCATCCGGCGCGGGTGCAGCGCGGCCACCAGGTCGTCCAGGATCACGTTGGTCACGTGCTCGTAGTAGATGCCGCGCTGGCGGTAGGCCTGCAGGTAGAGCTTCAGGCTCTTCAGCTCCACGCAGAGGCGGTCCGGCACGTAGCTGATGCGGATCGTGCCGAAGTCGGGCTGGCCCGTCTTCGGGCAGACCGCCGTGAACTCGGGACAGGTGTGGACGATGGTGTAATCGCGGCCGGGGTGCGTGTTGGGGAAGGTCTCCAGCTCGGCCATCCGGAGGCCATCTTAACCCTGCGATGGTAGACTCCGGCCGCGAGCGGCGGCCCAGGGCGCGCCGCCCCACACGCCGTGCATCGCGTCCACATGCCGAGACCACCGCGGTGACGTGCGTCCGGTGCGGCGCGGAGACGCCCGCCGGCGCGGTCCTGTGCGCCCGCTGCGGCTCGGGCACGCACGCGCCGCACACGCGGACGCTGCCGCAGGCCGACGGCGCCTCCACCGGCCCCATGCGCGCGCCGGCCCGCTCGGCCGTCTACTTCGAGCCCGGCCAGTCGTTCGGCGACCGCTACACGATCGTCGAGGAGATCGGCGCCGGCGGCATGGGGCAGGTCTACAAGGCCATCGACCGGCGGCTGGGCAAGACCGTCGCCCTGAAGCTGATCCGGCGCGACACCGCCGCGCAGCACGAGGCGCTCGAGCGCTTCCGGCGCGAGCTGGCCCTGGCCCAGGAGGTGACGCACCCCAACGTGGTGCGCGTGCACGACCTCGGCGAGGTGGACGGGCTCGTCTACATCAGCATGGAGCACGTCGAGGGACAGAGCCTCGAGGACCTGATCCAGTCCGTCGGCCACCTCTCGCCGCGCCAGACCGTGCACCTGGGCCGGCAGGTCTGCGCCGGGCTGCAGGCCGTGCACGACCGCGGCATCGTCCACCGCGACCTCAAGCCGGCCAACATCATGGTGGACCGCTCCGGCCACGCCCTGGTCATGGACTTCGGGATGGCCTACCACCACGCGCAGGAGCGGCTCACCGGCGAGGGCGCGGTGCTGGGGACGCTGGCCTATCTCTCGCCGGAGCAGGCGCGCGGCCGGCTCACGGACCAGCGCTCGGACGTCTACGCGGTGGGGCTCGTGCTCTACGAGATGCTGACGGGCCGCCGGCCGCCCGGCGACGGCGGCAGCGTGCCGCTCGCGCTGCGCGACAGCGGGGAGGCCTGCCCGCCGCCGAGCCGGGTGGCGCCCGAGGTGCCGGCCGCGCTCGACGCGGTCGTGATGCGCTGCCTGGAGCGCGACGTGAGCCGGCGCTTCGCCAGCGCGGCCGAGGTCGAGGGGGCCCTGACGCACGCCGCGGGCGCGCTGTCGTCGAGCCTGTCCGGCCGCGTGCTGCCGGACAGGCCCGGGCGCCGGCGCGCGGCCTGGCCGCTGGCCGCGGCGCTCGTCGCCACGATCGTGGCCGTCGCCTCCTGGTGGTGGTCGTCCACCACGGAAGAGCGTCCGCGCCCGACCGGCCGCCCGCCGGTGGTGGCCGTGCTGCCGCTGGCCAACGTCGGCAGCAGCCCCGGCGACGAGTACCTGGGCGTCGGCATCGCCGACAGCCTGATCACGCACCTGGCCTCGCTGCCCGAGGTCACGGTCGTCTCGCGCAGCGCCACCCTCGAGAGCGGCCGGCGGGTGTCGGGGACGCGCGCGCTCGCCCGCGACCTGGGCGTCACCTACGTCGTGGACGGCGGCGTGCAGCGCGTGGGCGACCGCGTGCGCGTCACGCTGAACCTGGTGCGGCCGGACGACTCGGTGGCCTGGGGCGGCGAGTTCGACGGCCGCTTCGAGGACCTGTTCCCCCTGCAGCGGCGCATGGCGGAGGACCTGAGCGCGGCGCTGCAGGTCACGGTCACGCGCGCCGCGCGCGAGCGCCTGGCCCGCCCGCCCGCGGCGAGCCTGGACGCGTACTCCGACTACGCGCGCGCCCGCGCGCTGCTCGAGCGGCCGGACGTGTCCGGCAACGTCGGGCGCGCGATCGAGGGCTTCGAGACCGCGATCGCCAAGGACCCGCGCTTCGCCCTGGCCCACGCCGCCCTGGGCGAGGCCTGCTGGGAACGCTACCAGGAGACGCGCGACCCGCAATGGGCGGGCCAGGCGCAGGCGGCCATCACCGAGGCCCTGCGTCTCGATCCCGACCAGCCGCGCACGCGCTTCGCGCTCGCCCTGGTCTACCAGGGCACGGGCCGCGGCGACGCCGCGATGGACGAGCTGCGCCGGGTGATCGCGCAGCAGCCGTCGAACGACGACGCGCGCAGGCTGCTCGGGGACATCCTGGCCGACCGCGGCCAGTGGGACGAGGCGATCGTGGAGCTGCGGCGGGCCGCCGCGCTGCGCCCCGAGTTCTGGCGCAACCACAGCTCGCTCGGCTACGCGTACGTGAAGAGCGGGCGGCTGCCGGACGCGATCGCCGCCTACCGCACGGTGACGGAGCTGCAGCCGGACAACTCGCGCGGGTTCCAGATGCTCGGGGCCACCTACCAGACGCTGGGGGACAGCCGGCTCGCGCTCGAGAACTACCGGCGCGCGATCGAGCTGGCGCCCGACAGCCTCGCCTATGCCAACGTGGGCACGCTCTACTACGACCAGGGCCGCTTCCGCGAGGCGGCCGACGCCTACCAGCACGCGATCGGGCTCGCGCCGAGCAACCCGGCCATGCACCGCAACGCGGGGGACGCCTACGAGCGCCTCGGCGAGACCGCGAAGGCGCGGCGCGCGTGGCAGCGCTCGATCGAGCTGATCGAGGAGGCGCTGCGGGTGAACCCGGCCGACGCGCAGGCCCTCTCGCGGCTGGCGGTCTGCGAGGCGAAGGTGGGCCGGCACGGGCCGGCGGCCCGCCACGTGCTCGAGGCCGTGCGGCTCAGCCCCGGCGACGGCGAGATCGCGTATCGCAAGGCGGTCGTGCACGCGCTGGCCGGGGAGCGCCCGGCGGCGGTGGCCGCGCTCGCGCAGGCGGTCGCGCGCGGTTACAACGCGAGCCGCGCGCGCATAGACTACGACCTTCGCAGCCTCGGGCCGTTGCCGGAGTTCCAGGCCCTCGTCGCGCAGTCGCGATGAGCGCCTGCAGAAAGGAACCGCTCATGCGAAGAACGACCCTGCCCGCGCTCCTCCTCGCGGGCGCCCTGGCCGGCGGCTGCGCACCGGCCCTCGACCGCATCAGCCCGCAGCTCCCGGAATACCGTCTGGCCATCCTGGTCCGCCCGGTCGCGGGCGTGTGCCGCACCACGACGATCCCGGCCCTCGCGCTCGTGACCTCGCGGCAGATCGTGACCTGGGAGGTGATCAGCGTGGACCGTGCGGCGTGCGATCCAAACGCGGTGCGGCTGGAAGCCAAGCCCCGCGGCGGCGCCGCCGCGGCCGGGGCGGCCGCGGCGCAGGACCGGCCCCGTCCGGTGTTCGAGCCCGTGCGCGGCAAGCGGCCGGAGACCTGGTCCGTGCAGGGGCTGCGCCCCGGCCGTTACCAGTACAACGTGATCATCGGGACCGAGGTCGAGGATCCCGAGATCGAGATCTGGCGCTAGGCGCCGCCGCGCCGCCGGCGGGCGCAGACCGCGGGGGACGTGCCGGTCCAGGCGCGCGCTACCGGAACGACTTCCGCGCCTGCTCGATCTCGTGCGCGATCTCGTCGCGCAGCGCGGCGGGCTTGACCACCCGCACGTGGGGGAGATAGCCCTTGACCCAGGCCTTCAGCTCCGGGCCGGGGTGGACGTTCATGCGCAGGGTCAGCGAGCCGCCGGGGCCGTCCTCGAGCTCCTGGCTCTCGTGCCAGACGCGCTCGCGCACGTAGGTCGCGGCCTCCGGGCCGAACACGATCTCCACCGGCTCCGCCTTGCCGCCGGTCATCCCGAACGCGGCGCGCGCGTGGTCGGAGATGTTGAAGTCGGCCGGGATCTCGAACGTCTCGTCCAGCACCTCGATGGCCTCGATCCGCTCCACGGCGAAGGTCCGGATGTCGCCGTGCTCCTGCGAGCGCGCGTACATGTAGAGCCCGCCGTGGTAGTAGACCAGGCGGTAGGGGTCGAGCGTGTAGGGCTTCGTCCGCTTGCTCTTGAACGAGAAGTAGGCGAGCTGCACCCGTTTCTGGTGCAGCACCGCGTCGATGAGCTGGGTGATGACGTCCTGCTTGCCGGAGTAGTCCTTCCAGGGGTCGGGGCGCGCCGCGAACAGCTCCTGCACGCGCGCCAGGTAGGGCAGGCTGCGCGCGGGCAGCGCCTCCTTGATCTTGCCGAAGGCGGCCTCCAGGTCCTGCGCGAAGGGCGCCCCGCCCAGGAACGACATCAGGTTCTTGCTGAAGTAGAGGGCCGACAGCTCGGCGAGGGTGAAGGTCTGGGTGAGCCGCTGCTTGTAGCCGTCCACCAGCCGCCAGATCTTCCGCCCGTCCACCCGCTCGTCGTAGAGCGGGAACCCGGCCTCCTGCAGCGCCTCGATGTCGCGGCGGATCGTCCGCTCGGTGACGCCGTGCTCGTCGGCCAGGTCCTGGGCGGTGGTGTAGCGGCCGGCCTCGATCCGCTTGAGGATCTTCCACTGGCGGATCACTTCCGCGTTACGCACGCGTCACCTGTCTCATCGGATCGGAGGGCGGATCATAACGCGTTCAGTGCGGGTCGCGGTGGAAGTGGAAGCCCTGCCCCAGCTCGATGCCGAGCTCGAGCAGCGTGCCCAGCTCCTCGGGACGCTCCACTCCCTCGGCGATCACGCGCGCGTTGATCTTCTCGCCCAGCTCGCGCAGCGTGCCGAGCAGGCTGCGCTTGATGCTGCTGCGGTCGATGTCGCGCACCAGGCTCACGTCGAACTTCAGGAAGTCCGGCTCGATGGCGGCCAGGGACTGCAGCGAGGCGTAGCCCGCGCCCATGTCGTCCACCGCCACCCGGTAGCCGCGGTCCTTGAACGTGCGCAGCGACTTCTGGAACTCGTCGTGCCGGACGATGGCCACGCGCTCGGTGATCTCCACCACCACGTCCTGCGGCTTGAGGCCCGCCTCCGCCAGCACGTCCTCCATGGCCACGGACCAGTCGGGGTCCTCCACCGCGCCCGCGGACGCGTTCAGGAAGAGCAGGCCGAGGTCGGCCATCGTGGCCGCGGTGCGGATGGCCATGCGGCGGCAGAGGCGCTCGAACTCCATCAGCAGCTCGGTGGTCTCCGCGAAGGCGAAGAGGTCCTCCACCGAGTGGAAGGAGACGTCGCCCTGCGGGCGCGTGAGCGCCTCGTGGCCGATCACGCTGCGGTCGGCCAGGCGCACGATCGGGTGGAACACGGTGCGCACGCCGCCCTGGAAGATCAGGCGGGACAGCTCGTCGCGGCGCACCTCTTCCGCGCCCTCGCGCTCGACCAGGCTCATCAGCACCGCGTCGGAGACCGCGGCCTGGATCGCGCGCTCGGCGCGGACCATCGGGTCGAGGTGGATCCGCGCGTGGCCGGCGGCCAGGCGCAGCGTGCGCAGCGGGCTGTCGCCGGGGCCGGTCTCCAGGCGCAGGCGCAACGCGCTCACGATCCGCTCGCGCCGCGCGGCCGCGCTGCGGCCCGCGTCGGCGGGATCGCCCTCGCCGAGGAAGACCAGGAAGCGGTCCGAGCGCACGGTGTGGAGGCAGATCGGGTCGTTCGGCCCGATCTCGCCGGTCTGGCGCAGCGAGAGCAGCAGGGCGGCCAGCTCGCGCACCGCGTGGTCGTAGGCCGCCCAGCCCAGCGTCGTCTCGTGCCCACCCGAGCGGCCCAGGTCGAGGTACACCACGTCCACCGTGCCCCGGTCCTCGAGGATGCGGCGCACGTCCTCCAGCACCGCGGGCAGCGCGGGAAGGCCGGTCAACGCGTCGTAGAGCTGGCTCTTGTAGCGAAGCCACTCCGTGCGCAGCCGGTAGTAGTCTTCCTGCGCCGTGGTCATCGCTGAGTTATACTCCCAGCCGTCTCTCCCGGAGGCCCCCCATGCCGGATCGCCCCTTGCGTCTCGGCGACGTGATCGACGACTACTGCCCGCGGTGCCGTCTGCTGCTCAACCACGATATCGCGAGCATGGCCGGCACCGAGGTGGCGAAGGTCACCTGCCGCACCTGCTACAACACGCACGACTACCGGCACGCGCAGGTTCCCACGCGACGCAAGTCCAAGAAGGACGACACGAAGAGCCTGATGGACCAGGTGCTGGCGTCCATGCCGCTGCCCCAGGTCCCCCCTCCCCCGCCGCCCGCCGACCTGCGTCCCAAGCGCCGGGACCTCTGGGCCGAGGTCGAGCGCCTGAAGAAGAAGTAGGGGCCGCCCTGCGCGCCGTCGACGTCATCCAGCGCAAGCGGGACGGCGGCGAGCTCACCCGCGAGGAGATCGCGTCCTTCGTCGACGGGTACACGCGCGGAGAGATCCCGGACTACCAGGCCTCCGCGCTGGCCATGGCCGTGTTCTTCCGCGGGATGTCCGCCGCGGAGACGGTGGCGCTCACCGAGGCCATGATGCGCACCGGCGAGGTGCTCGACCTCTCCGACCTCCCCGGCCCGAAGGTGGACAAGCACTCGACGGGCGGGGTCGGCGACAAGACGTCGCTGGTGCTGGCGCCGCTGGCCGCGGCCTGCGGGGTGTACGTGCCGATGATCTCCGGGCGGGGCCTGGGCCACACCGGCGGCACGCTCGACAAGCTGGAGGCGATCCCGGGCTTCCGCGTGGACCTCTCGCTCGCGGAGTTCCGCGCGGTGCTGCGCAAGACCGGGCTCGGCCTGATCGGCCAGACCGCGCAGATCGCCCCCGCCGACCGCAAGCTCTACGCGCTGCGCGACGTGACCGCGACCGTGGAGAGCCGCCCGCTGATCGCGGCCTCCATCATGAGCAAGAAGATGGCCGAGGGCATCGACGCGCTGGTGCTCGACGTGAAGACCGGAGACGGCGCGTTCCTCAAGGCCTTCGAGGAGTCGCGCGCGCTGGCCGAGGCCATGGTGAAGATCGGCGGCGGCATGGGCAAGAAGGTGGTCGCGCTGATCACGGACATGGACCAGCCGCTGGGCCGCGCGGTGGGCAACGGGATGGAGACCGCGGAGTGCATCGAGACGCTGAAGGGCCGCGGGCCGCGCGACCTCGAGTCGCTCTCGCTGGAGCTGACCGCCTGGATGCTGGTCCTGGGCGGGGTGGCGGCCTCGCTGGAGCCGGCGCGCTCGCGCGCGCGGGCCGCGCTGACCTCGGGCGCGGGGCTGCGCAAGTTCCAGGAGGTGATCGAGCAGCAGGGCGGCGACCCGCGCGTCTGTGACGAGCCCTGGCGCCTGCCGCGGGCGCGGGAGACCGTGGACCTCATGGCCGAGGACGACGGCCGGGTGGCGCGCCTCGGCTGCCGCGCCATCGGCCACGCGGCCATGCTGCTCGGCGCCGGACGGGAGACCGTGGACAGCCGCATCGACCCCGCGGTCGGCATCGTGCTGCGGAAGAAGGTCGGCGAGCTGGTGATGCCGGGCGAGCCGCTGCTGACCGTGCACCTCAACGACCGGCGGCGGCTCGACGAGGCCATGGCGATCCTGCGCGCGGCGGTCGAGGTGGCGCCCGAGGCCAGCCCGCCGGGCCCGCTGGTCAAGGACGTGCTGCAGCCCGAGGCCGCGGCTTGACCGCGGCCGCGCTCGCGCTCGGGCAGGCGGCGGCGGACCGCCTCGCGCAGATGCGCGAGACGGCGGCCGCGGTGCCGATGGGACAGCGCCTGATCGGGCTGCTCGGCCTGGCCACCATGCTCCTGATCGCCTGGCTGATGAGCTACGACCGCCGGCGCGTCCCCTGGCGGCTGGTGGCGGCCGGGGTGGCGCTGCAGGGCGTGTTCGGGGTGCTGGTGCTGAAGACGGCGCCCGGCCGCTGGTTCTTCGAGAAGGTGGGCGGGCTGGTCAACCGCGTGCTCGACTTCGTGGTCGCGGGCGCCCGCTTCGCGTTCGGCTACCTGGTGGACTTCGCGGCGCCCGCCGGGATCCCGGCCGAGGCCGGGCTGCCCGTGTTCGCGTTCCGCGTGCTGCCCACCATCATCTTCGTCTCGTCGCTGATGTCGGTGCTCTACTACCTGGGCGTGATGCAGTGGATCGTCAAGGGCATCGCCTGGGTGATGCAGAAGACGCTCCGCACCTCGGGCGCGGAGACGCTCTCGGCCAGCGGCAACATCTTCCTCGGCCAGACCGAAGCGCCGCTGCTGATCAAGCCGTTCGTGGCGAAGATGACCCCGTCCGAGCTGCTCACGGTGATGGTGGGCGGGTTCGCCACCGTGTCCGGCGGCGTGCTGGCCGCGTACGTGGCCATGCTCCAGGGCTACTTCCCCGCCATCGCCGGCCACCTGCTCGCGGCGAGCGTGATGAACGCGCCCGCCGGGCTGCTGCTCTCCAAGATCATCCGGCCGGAGACCGACGTGCCGGTCACGCGGGACACCCTGCACATCGACGTGGAGCAGACCACCCACAGCGTGATCGAGTCCGCGGCGGAAGGGGCCGCGGTCGGGGTGCAGCTCGCCATCAACGTGGCGGGCATGCTGATCGCGTTCATCGCGCTGGTGGCCATGCTCAACTACGGGATCGGCTGGGCGGGCGGGCTCGTGGGCTTCCCCGAGCTGACCCTGCAGGGCATCCTGGGCACGCTGCTGCGGCCGCTGGCCTGGGTGATGGGCGTGCCCTGGCCGGACACCGCCTACGTGGGCGGCCTGATCGGGCTGAAGACCGTGCTGAACGAGTTCGTGGCCTATACGCAGTTCGCCCACGACATGGGCGCGGGCGTGGTGGTGCAGCCGCGCAGCGTGGTGATCGCGGCCTATGCGCTGCTCGGCTTCGCGAACTTCTCCAGCATCGCGATCCAGATCGGCGGCATCGGCGGTCTGGCGCCGGAGCGCCGCAGCGAGATCGCGCGCTTCGGCCTGCGGGCCATGGTGGCGGGCAACCTGGCCGCGTTCATGAGCGCCTGTTGGGCCGGGATGCTGCTGTGACCGCGCTCGCCGAGATCGGCGAGGCGGTCCGGGCGATCGAGTCGCGCTCTCCGCTGCGGCCGGCGATCGGGCTGGTGCTGGGCTCCGGCCTGGGCGGCTTCGCGCAGGCGCTGCAGAAGCCGGTCCCCATCCCCTACCGCGAGATCGCGCACTTCCCCACCTCCACCGCGATCGGCCACAAGGGCGAGCTGGTGCTCGGGACCTCGGACGGGGTGCCGGTGGCGGTGATGGCCGGGCGGGTCCACTACTACGAGGGCTACCGGCCCGAGCAGGTGGTGTTCCCGGTCCGCGTGCTGGCGCGGCTGGGGGTGAAGATCCTGATCCTCACCAACGCGGCCGGCAGCGTGAACGTGAACTACAAGCCCGGCGAGCTGATGGTGATCGAGGACCACATCAACCTGATGGGCATGAACCCGCTCATCGGCCCCAACGACGAGCGGCTCGGCCCGCGCTTCTTCGACATGACCGAGCCGTACGACCCCCGGCTGCGCCAGATCGCGGAGAAGGCCTGCGCGAAGGCGGGCGTGACCGTCCGTCACGGCGTCTACGTGGCGGTGGCCGGACCGTCCTACGAGACCCCGGCGGAGATCCGCGCCTTCCGCGCGCTGGGCGCGGACGCGGTCGGGATGTCCACGGTGCCCGAGGTGATCGCCGCGCGCCACCTCGGCCTGCGCGTGCTGGCGATCTCCTGCCTCACCAACATGGCCGCGGGCGTGCTGAAGAAGAAGCTCGACCACCGGGAGGTGCTCGAGGTGGGGCGCCGGGTGCAGGCCAGCCTGAACGACGTGCTGGCCGCGATCATCCGCGAGGCGGCGAAGCAGGCGTGAGCGCGCGGCCGCCCGCCGGTCTGGACGAGCTGGCGCGCCGCGCGCGGGAAGCGCGCCGGCGCGCGCACGCGCCGTTCTCGCGCTTCAAGGTGGGCGCCGCGCTGCGCACCGCCGACGGCGCGGTCGTCGCCGGCTGCAACATCGAGAACGCCTCCTACGGCCTGACCATCTGCGCGGAGCGGGTGGCGGTGTTCAAGGCGGTGTCCGAGGGACGGCGCGCCTTCGACGCGATCGCGGTGGCGGTGGACTCGCCGAAGCTGGCCGCGCCGTGCGGGCCGTGCCGGCAGATCCTGTGGGAGTTCTGCGGGGACGTGTGGGTGCACATGACGAACCTGCGGGGCAAGACGCTCACCGTCCGCATGTCGGAGCTGCTGCCGTATCCGTTCGACCGGAGGAACCTTTGAACGGACCACCGCCGAGGCGCGGGAGGACGCGGAGGACGACCAGGATGAGGATGCAGAAGGTCGCCGCGGGGGCGCTGGCGGCAACCGCGCTGGGCGCGGCGGCGTGGGCGGCGCCACCCATCGGCGTGGACCTCGTCGTCCAGAACGGGACCGTGGTCACCGTGGATCGGGAGCGGCGGGTGATCGCGGACGGGGCGGTGGCCATTCGCGACGGGCGGATCGTCGCGGTGGGGGCGCGGGGCGCGGTCTCCGGCGCCCATCGGGCGCGTCAGACCCTCGACGCCGGCGGCGGGATCGTGCTGCCGGGGCTGGTCAACGCGCACACGCACGCGCCGATGGTCCTCTTCCGCGGCGTGGCGGACGACCTGCGGCTGATGGACTGGCTCCAGAAGTACATCTTCCCCGCCGAGAAGAAGAACGTGACCGCGCCGTTCGTGAAGGCGGGCACGCGCCTGGCCGCGCTGGAGATGATCCGCTCCGGCACCACGACGTTCGTGGACATGTACTACTTCGAGGACCAGGTCGCGGAAGCCTGCGACGAGGCCGGGATGCGCTGCGTGGCCGGCGAGACCCTGATCGAGTTCCCGGCCCCGGACCACGCCACCATCGCGGACGCGCTCGCCTACACCGAGCGGTTCCTCAAGCGCTGGATCGGCCACCCGCGCGTGGTGGCCGCGGTGGCGCCGCACTCGACCTACCTCGCCTCGCCCGAGACGCTGCGCGCCGGCCGCGCCCTGGCCGATCGCTACCGCGCGCCCCTGCTCGTCCACCTCTCCGAGTCGCCCGACGAGCAGAGGCAGGTGCAGGAGCGCTACGGCAAGTCGCCGACGCGCCACCTCGACGACCTGCGCTTCCTGCGCCGCGGCGTGGTCGGCGCGCACGGCATCTACCTGACCCCGGAGGACCGCAAGCTGCTGGCCGAGGCGGAGGCCGGCGTCGTCCACTGCCCGCAGAGCAACATGAAGCTCTCGTCGGGCACGGCGGCGGTGCGCGACATGCTGCAGGAGAAGGCCCGGCTCGGCCTCGGCACCGACGGCGCCGCCAGCAACAACGACCTGGACATGTTCGAGGAGATGCTGACCGCCGCCCTGCTGGCCAAACACGCGACGGGCGACCCCACCGCCGCGCCGGCCGCGGCCGTGCTCGAGATGGCGACGCGGGGGGGGGCGCGCGCGCTCGGGCGCGAGGAGGACCTCGGCTCCCTCGAGCCCGGCAAGCGTGCGGACCTGATCGTGGTCGGCCGCGCCGAGCCGCGGCTCCACCCGCTGTACGACGCGGTGTCGCACCTGGTCTACGCGGCCAAGGGGGCCGACGTGCGGCACGTGGTCGTGGAGGGCCAGGTGATCATGCGCGACCGCCGCGTGCTGACGCTCGACGCGGCGGCGGTGCTGGCCGAGGCCGACCGGCTGCGCGCCGCGGTGGCGCGGAGCGTCACGCCATGAGCCGCTGGGCGAAGCTGCTCACGGAGAGCCGCAACCCGCGCAGCCGCCGGCTCGACACGCTGCCCACGAGCCGGGTGGTCGCGCTGCTCCTCGACGAGGACCGGCGCGCGGTCGTGGCCGCCTCCCGCGAGCGGCGCGCGATCACGCGCGCGGCGCGCGAGGTGGCGCGCGCGCTCGACGGCGGGGGACGCGTGGTGTTCCTGGGCGCCGGCACCAGCGGGCGCCTCGCCGTGCTCGAAGCCGCGGAGTGCCCGCCCACCTTCGGCACGGATCCCGACCGGATCCGCGCCGTGATCGCCGGCGGCGAGGGCGCGGTGTTCCGCGCCGTGGAAGGCGCGGAGGACCGCGGCGAGGACGGCCGGCGCCAGGCGGACGCCCTGACGCCGGCGGACGTGCTGATCGGCATCTCCGCCAGCTCGGTGACCGCGTTCGTACGGGGCGCGCTCGAGCGCGCGCGCGAGCGCGGTGCGCGCACGGTCCTGCTCACCTGCGCTCCGCAGCGCGGGCTCTCCCGCCTGGCCGACGTCGTGATCGCGATCCGCACCGGCCCCGAGGTGCTCACCGGCTCCACGCGGCTCAAGGCCGGCTCGGCGACCAAGGCCGCCCTGAACGCGATCACCACCGCGGCCATGGTGCGTCTCGGGAAGGCCTACGAGAACCTGATGGTGGACCTGCGCCAGGGCTCGGCGAAGCTGCAGGACCGCGCGGTGCGCATCGTGGCCGCGGCCGCCGACATCTCCGAAGCGGCCGCGCGCGAGCTGCTCCACGCCGCCGGCGGCGAGGTGAAGACCGCGATCGTGATGGGCCGCCTCGAGGTGGACGCCCCCACCGCCCGCGCGCGGCTCGACCTGGCCGGCGGCCACGTCCGGGCGGCGCTGAAGAGGGGCCGGCGGGGCTAGATCCGGGCCGCGGCGGAGGGGTCGAGCAGGACCTCGATGTCGGGATGCCCGCCCAGGAACGAGCAGGGCCACTCCGGATCCTCCGGGCCGTGCACCAGCGCCCGGACGGCCGTGGCCTTGGTCTCCCCGGTCGCGATCACCACGATGCGGCGGGCCTGGCGGATCGTCCCGATGCCCATGGTGATCGCGCGCAGCGGCCAGTCCTGCTCCGGCACCGCGAGCGAGGCGGCGAGGCCGTCCGGCAGGCGCACCACGTGCGTGGCGAGCGTCACCGGGCCGGGCATGTTGTACGCGACGTGGCCGTCCGCCCCCACGCCGAGCACGGCCAGCTCCAGGCCCCCGGCGGCGGCGATGGCCCGCTCGTAGCGCCGGCATTCCGCCTCCAGCTCGCGCGCGGCGCCGTCCGGGATGTCGCAGCGCTCGCGCTGCAGGCCGGTGCGCCCCCAGGCGTGCCGCGCCATGAACGCGCGGAACGTCCGCGGGTCGTCGCGCGGCAACACCAGCTCGTCGAGGTTGAACCCGCGCGCGGCGGCGAGCCCGTTCCACCCCGCGGCGTGCCGCCGCGCCAGCTCGTCGTAGAGCGGGACCGGCGTGCGGCCGGTCGGCAGCGCGATCGTGAGGTCGGGGCGCCGCGCGGCCGCTGCCGCCACTTCATCGGCGGCGGCCGCCGCGACCGCCGCCACGGACTCGAGGACGCGCGTCTTCAACCGCGGGCGCGCCTCACAGGTCGCCGAAGTGGATCAGCCGCACGCCGGCGGCCTGCAGCGTCTGGCGCGCCTCGCGGTGGGTGAGGGCGTCGAGCGCGGCGCGGCCCGCCGCCGCCTCCCCCGCCGCGTCGCCGAGCGAGACCCGGCAGGCCAGCTCGCTGGTGCCGAAGGGCAGGTCGCCGATGAAGGTGATCAGCGCGTCGAGCGTGGCGGCCTCGCCGCCGAACTCGGACCTCACGTGGTCGGTGGTGCGGATGCCTTCGCGCCGCAGCCGCTCGTGCACCTCGCGCGACACGTTGCGCACGGGCAGGCCGGTCTCCCAGGCCAGCACCAGGAGCGCTTCCAGGGCCCCCGGGTGGCGATGGTCCTGGCCGTGCGTGCCGAGGTGCGTGGGCTCCCGGCCGACCGTCTCGCGGAAGCGGCGCAACTGCGCGCGCGCCTCCGCGATCAGCTCCTCCGGACGCGGCCGGTCGAGGTCGGCGAACGCCAGTTGCAGGCCGAGGCCGAGGCCGGGCGCGTCCTGCGCCAGCTCCGGCACGGCCGCGGCCGCCGGACCGCTGACCGACAGGGTGGCGCTGGTCACGATCCCGCGCCGGTGCGCCTCGATCACGCCGCGGCTCACGCCGGCGCTCAAGCCGAGGTCCTCCGCGGCGACGATCAGCCGCTTGGCGGAGCTCATCGGAGCAGGTCCAGAGCCAGGTTCACGGCGCCCCTCGCCGGCTCCACGCGCAGCAGGTCCGGGCGGGCGAGCGGCAGGTCCAGCGCGGCGACCAGCGGCGTCACCAGCGCCGGACAGCCCTTGAACACGCCGCCGGCCAGCACCACCGGATAGGGCTCGGGGCCGAGCGCGAGCTGGCCGACGACCGAGCGCGCGATCAGCGCCAGCTCGCGCGCGCCCTGCGTCATCAGGTCCGTCGCGACCGCGTCGCCGTGGTCGAACGCCTTCTGGACGAGGGGAGCCAGCGCCGCGATGCGGTGCTTGGGCAGGCCGCGCTCGTACACGCGCGGCACCAGCTCCGGCACCGAGCCGACCTCCAGCTCCTCGAACACGAGCGGCGTCAGCTCGGTCTGCGGCGCGCGCCCGTCGTTGGCCCGCACCACCGCGCGCAGCGCCTGGTGGCCGAACCAGTAGCCCGAGCCTTCGTCGGCGAGCAGGAAGCCGTAGCCGCCCGCGCGCGCGGTCTTGCCGCTGCGGTCCGCCCCGTAGGCGATCGAGCCGGTGCCGGCCAGCACGACCACGCCGGTGCGGTCGGGCGCCCCCGCGGCGAGGGCGATCGCCGCGTCGTTGACCACGCGCGCGCTCTGGCGATGGCCGAGCCGGCGGAGGATGCCCTTGATGACCTGCTCGTCCTGCGGGCGGTCCACCCCCGCGATCCCGAGGCAGACCGCGGAGATCGCGTGGTCGCGCCCGAGCGCCTCGAGCACCCCGTCGAAGACCTTCTCGACCTCCAGCTCGCCGCCGGTCTGCAGGTTGGCCCCGGACCCGCGGGCCTCGGCCAGCACCCTGCCGGTTTCGTCGGCCAGCAAGCCAACCGTCTTGGTGCCGCCCGCGTCTATACCGACGACGTAGCGCATGCTCGAGTCAGTCTAGCGGACCGCGGCGTGACCGAAGCCGGATCGGTACCGTATCAGTACCGGTACCCGAAACCGATTCCGTACCGGCACCGGTACCCGAAACCGAGGCCGGTACCGGACTCGGATTCGGATTCGGATTCGGAATCGGGTACGGGTACCGATACGGGTACGGACTCGGTGTCGGTTTCGGTCTCACGCCCCGTAGATCACGAGGTCTTTGAGATTCCGGTACTTCTCGTTGTAATCCAGCCCGTACCCCACGACGAAGTGGTCGTCGATGGTGAACCCCACGTAGTCCACCGCGACCTCGACCAGCCGCCGCGAAGGCTTGGAGAGCAGCGCCGCGACCTTGAGCGTCCGCGGCCCGCGCGCGCGGAGCACGTTGAGGAGGTAGTTGAGGGTCAGCCCGGTGTCCACGATGTCCTCGACCACCAGCAGGTCGCGCGCCTCGAGGCCCTGGTCGAGGTCCTTCACCAGCTTCACCTCGCCCGACGACTTGGTGGCGGCGCCGTAGGACGACACGGCGATGTAGTCCAGCGTGATCGGCAGGTCGATGTTGCGCGCGAGGTCGGTGAGGAACGTGGTGGCGCCCTTGAGCACGCCCACGAGGTGCGGCTCGCGGCCGGCGTAGTCGCGGGCGATCTGCTCGCCCATCTCCCGCACGCGCTCCTGGATCTGCGCGTGCGTCAGCAGCACCTTCATGTGGGGTCCCCTCCGGGGTTGAGAGCGCATTATACGGAGGCGGCGCGCCGCCCACCGCGGCTTCGTGCGGTTTTTTTGAACGCCGCCGGCGTTGGTGGCGGAGGAAACGGGATCTTTTCACGTCCCGACTGCGTTTGATGCAGATGGGCGCCCGGAGGCGCGCGGGGGCCATCGGCTATAATCGCGCTTCCCGGCCGTGCAACCCCGGCGGTCCATTGGTGGAGGTCGCTTCAGAATGATCCGACAGATCCGTCTGCTGCTCGCGCTGGCGCTCGCGCTGGCAATGCCGGCGGCTGCGATGGCGCAGCAGCCCGCGCCCACTCCGGCGCCGGCGCCCCCCGCCCCGGGGCCGGCCAACACCCCCGACGGACGGCCCGAGCTGCAGCTCTCGCTGCAGGAGGTGGTCACGCGCGCGCTGGAGAACAACGTGGACATCTCGGTCGAGCGGTTCAACCCGCAGGCCAGCGAGCAGAACCTCCGCGAGCTGCAGGGCTTCTACGAGCCGCTGCTCTACTCGAACCTGCTCACCAACTCGCGCACCGACCCGGCGCGGAACGTGTTCGCGGGCGCGGAGGCGGTGGACACCGACACCTACACCTACGACTTCGGCGCGGCCAAGCAGCTCCAGACCGGGGGCAACCTGCGCCTGGACTTCACCAACAGCCGCGCCAGCACGAACAGCGTGTTCTCCACCTTCAACCCGTCCTACGGCTCCAACTTCAACGCGCAGCTCACGCAGCCCCTGCTGCGGAACTTCCGCATCGACCCCACCCGGTACCAGATCCGCGTCGCGCGCAACAACCGGCTGATCTCCGAGGTCCAGTTCCGTCAGACCGTGGTCAACACGGTCGCGAACGTCCGCCAGCTCTACAACGACCTGCTCTACGCGATCGACAACCTCGAGGCGCAGCGCCAGAGCCTTTCCCTGGCCCGGAGGCTGCTCGAGGAGAACCAGATCCGCGTGCGCGTCGGCACCATGGCCCCGCTCGACGTGGTGGCGGCCGAGTCCGAGGTCGCCAGCCGCGAGGAGACGGTGATCCTGGCCGAGGCGGCGGTGCTGGAAGCCGAGGACGCGATCAAGCGCTCGGTGTTCCCGGAGAGCGCGCCCGAGACCTGGGCCTCGCGCATCGTGCCGACCGACCGGCCGACCGCGGAGCCGATCGCGGTGGACACCGACGCCGCGGTGCGCAACGCGCTGGAGAAGCGCACCGACATCCTGGCCGCGCGGCGCAGCCTGGAGAACGCGGAGAGCGGGGTGCAGCTGGCCAAGAACCAGGAGCTGCCGCAGATCGACCTGGTGGCGGCCTACGGCACCGCGGGCGTGGGCGGCACCCAGATCGAGCGCGAGGGCTTCGGCGGCCCGATCATCCGCACGGTCCCCGGCGGCTACAGCGACGCCCTCAGCAACGTGTTCGGCCGGGACTTCCCCACCTGGACGCTCGGCTTCAACATCAGCTACCCCATCTTCAACCGCCAGGCCGACGCGGCGGAGGCGCGCGCCGAGGTGACGCGCGAGCAGAGCCGGGCCAACCTGCGGCGGCTGGAGATGCAGGTGACGGCCGAGGTCCGCAGCGCCGCCCGCGCGGTGGAGACCAACCTCAAGCGCGTGGACAGCACGCGCGCCGCGCGCGTGCTGCAGGAGCGGCGGCTCGACGCCGAGGAGAAGCGCTTCGCGGCCGGCATGTCCACCAACTTCTTCGTCACCCAGGCGCAGCGCGACCTCGCGCTGGCGCAGGTGGCCGAGCTGCGCGCGATCGCCGACTACCGGAACAGCATCGTGAACTTCGAGCGCGTGCAGGAGGCCGGCGGCGGCGTGTCGTTCTCGGGCTCCACCGGCAACGCGGTCTCGCGCGCGGGCGCCGGCAACGGCAGCACCGCGGCCGGCGGCCAGGGCGGCGCGAACACTCAGGCCGGGGGCGGCAACCAGCGCTAGTCTGGTCTAGGGCCGGCGCGCCCTCAGTGGATCCACCCCTGGCGCGTCAGCGCGCCCACGGTGCGGGTCAGCTCCTCGACGCGCGCCTCGGTCTCGCGCAGCCGCCGCTCCAGGATCTCGCGCCGCATCCGCTCGTCGCGGAGGTCGCGGGTGAGGTCCTTGAGCGCGCGCGTGAACACGTCGATCACGTCCGTGTTCCGCGCGGCCTGCTTGTGCAGCGTGGCCATGAAGCCCTTCAGCGCGGCGGACAGGGCGTTGGCCGGGGACGTGGGCGGGTTGTCGTGCGCCGGGCGAGGCGCGGTAGCGGCGGGACGCGCATCCTTCGGCCCTGGCGTCGTGCCGCGTGCGTCGGTGCCGACTGCCTTCTGGCTCACCTCAACCTCCCTCGGGCGCCACTGTAATACGATCCGTCCACCGCGTCTGTTCGAAGCAATGTGCGTGCCAACGCCGGCAACGGACGCACGGGCCCGAATCGGGCCTTTTTCGAGGGTTTTGCCGGATCAGGGCCGAGGCGTGACGCCCAGGCCGGGCTCTTCTGGTAGCACCAGACGACCATCTGTCACGGTCGCGCCGGCGAACGGGTCGCTCTCGAGCAGCAGGTTGCCGTCGAGGTCCGCGGTGTCCACGAGCGGCGACAGGTGGGCGGCGGCGGTGATCGCCAGCGACGACTCGATCATGCAGCCGAGCATCACCTTCATCCCGTGTGCGCGGGCCACCGCGATCATCCGCAGCGCCTCGGCGATGCCGCCGCACTTCATCAGCTTGATGTTGATGCCGTCGAACGCGCCGGCCAGCCGCGGGATGTCCTCCGCGACGTGGACGCTCTCGTCCGCGTAGAACGGCAGCACGCTCGTCTTCCGCAGCGCGCGCGTCTCCTCGACCTGGTCCGCGGGCAGCGGCTGCTCCACCAGCTCGACCCCGAGGCCGGCCAGCGAGTCCAGGCGCTCCCGCGCATCCGCCGGCGTCCAGCCCTCGTTCGCGTCCACCCGGATCGGCCGGTCGGTCGCGTCGCGCACCGCGCTCAGCACCGCCCGGTCGTCGGCCGCGCCCATCTTCACCTTGAGGATCGGATAGGCCGAGGCCTCGCGCACCTTGCGGGCCACGACCTCCGGCGTGTCGAGGCCGATCGTGAACGAGGTGCGCGGCGTGCGCGTGGGGTCGAGGCCCAGCATCTCGAAGAGCGGCACGCCCATCCGGCGCGCGGCCAGGTCGTGCAGGGCCATGTCCACCGCGGCTTCCGCCGCGCGCTGCCCCGGCACCGCCGCCTCGCGCGCGGCCCGCGCGAACGCGCGGGGATCGCCCAGGCGGCGCGCCATCTCCTCGACCGCGGCCGCCGCCGAGGCGCGGTCCTCCGCGTAACGCTTGATCGGGGCCGCCTCGCCCAGGCCGACGCGGCCCTCGTGCTCCAGCTCGACGAGCAGGTTCTCGCGCACGTCGGAGGCGCCGCGCGCGATGCGGAACGTGTGGCGCAGGCGAAGGTCGAGCGGGCGATGCCGGACGAGCACGAGCGATCTTAACGCGCGCGTTTGACCCCACCCGGCGGATGTCCGATGATGCCGGCCCCGGGATGATCCAGGACCCCGTCGCCATCCTGGCGTACCTCGCCGCCGTGGTGGGCGCGGTGTTCCAGCTCGGGCGCCTCCAACGGCTGCGGCCGCTCTTCGACCGCGTGCCTCCGCTCGTCTGGGCCTACTTCCTGCCGATGCTGTCCACCAGCGCCGGCATCCTGCCCGACGAGAGCGCGCTCTACCGCGCGATGGCCCGCTACCTGCTGCCCGCCAGCCTGGCCCTGATGCTGCTCTCGGCGGACCTCCGCGCGGTCGCGCGCCTGGGCCGCACCGCGCTGGTGGCCATGGCCGCCGGCGCCTTCGGGGTGGCGCTCGGCGTGGTCGTCGCGTTCCTGGCCTTCCGCCCCTGGCTGCCGGCCGAGGCGTGGAAGGCGATGGGCGCGCTGACCGGAACCTGGACCGGCGGCAGCGCCAACCTCCTCGCGGTCGCCACCACGCTCGGGCTCTCGCCCGAGCTGCAGGGCGTGATCATCGTCGTGGACACCATCGTGGGCTACACGTGGATGGGCGTGCTGATCTCCCTGGCCACGAAGCAGGAGCGCTTCGACCGCTGGCTCGGAGCCGACCGCTCGCGGCTGCAGGACGTGAGCGACCGCCTGTCCGGCCGCGGCCCCGGGGCGCGCGTCCCCTCGGTCGCCGATGTCGCCGTGCTCGTCGCGATCGCGCTCGTGCTCACCGCGGTCTCGCTCTGGGCCGGCGGCCTGTTGCCTCCGGTCGGGCGGGTGCTGAACGCGTTCTCCTGGGGCATCGTCCTGCTCACGACCGCCGGCCTCGTGCTCTCCCTGACGCCCCTCTCGCGGCTGGAAGCGGTGGGCGCCTCGACGCTGGGCTATGCCGGCTTCTACCTGCTGCTGGCGTCGGTGGGCGCCCAGGCCGACCTGCGCAAGGTGGCCTCGTATCCTCACTTCGTGCTGCTCGGCGTGCTGGTGATCGCGGTGCACGCGGCGGTGCTGCTGCTGGCGGTGCGGCTGCTCCGGGCGCCGCTGTTCTTCTTCGCCTCGGCCAGCCAGGCCTGCATCGGCGGCTACTCCTCGGCGCCGCTGGTGGCCGCCCTCTACCAGCCGGCGATGGCGCCGGTGGGCCTGCTGCTCGCCGTGCTCGGCAACGTGGCCGGCACGTACCTGGGCCTGCTGGTCGCGGAGGTCCTCGCCGGAGCCGGCGCCTGAGCGCGCTCGTCCTCGCCCTCACCCTCGCCGCCGCCGCGGACACCCTCGTGGTGGGGACGCTCGCCGACCCGGTGTCGCTCGACCCGCACCGCGCGACCGACCTCGTCTCCGCGGCCGTGATCGCGAACGTGTGCGAGCCGCTCGTGCGGTACCGGCCCGACGGGGCGCGCCCGGAGGGCGTGCTGGCCGTGGCCTGGGCCACCCTCGACGCGCGGGCCTGGACGTTCACGCTGCGCTCCGGCGTGCGCTTCCACGACGGCGCGCCGCTCGACGCGGCGGCGGTGGTGGCGAACCTCGAGCGCCTGCGCCGCGCGCGCGCGTTCCCGGCGCGCGCCCAGGCGGCGGGCCCGTCCGTGGTGTCGCTCACGCTCGACAAGCCCAACGCGGGGCTGCTGGCCACGCTCTCGCAGCCCTTCTTCTGCATGCAGAGCCCACGCGCGCTGGCGGAGCCCAAGCGAGCGGCGCTCGCGGGCACCGGCCCCTTCCGCCTGCAGGCGGTGCGCCCCGGCGAGGTGGAGCTGACCGCCGTACCGGACCACTGGGCCGGCGCGCCGCGCCTGGGCCGCGTGCTCTTCCGGCGGTTCGCCAGCGAGGAGGCGCTCGCGCAGGCGCTGGCCACGGGCGAGATCGACGTGACGTCGTCGATCGGCCAGCAGCGCGTGGACGCGCTGCGCGGCAGCGTTGGTGTGACCCTCGACGCCAAGACCGGCCTGAACATCGCGTTCCTCTCCCTCAACAACGAGCGCAAGCCGCTGTCCGACCCGCGGGTGCGCCAGGCGATCGCCCGCGCGATCGACCGGCCGGCCCTGGTGCGCGAGGTGCTCGGAGGCCACGCCGAGCCGGCGCGCAACCCGCTGCCGCCCTCGATCTGGGGCTTCGGCTCGCGGACCAAGGAGCTCGGGCTCGACCCCCCG